>JAAERC010000128.1 GCA_024230695.1 Candidatus Zixiibacteriota bacterium | reverse complement strand
TATATCTGATAGTTATGCCATGATAGAAAACAGTCAGGTATATCTAGTGAACCTGCATATCTCCCCTTATGAGGCATCAGGTGCCGATAGCCATGATCCATACCGCCGCCGCAGATTACTTTTACATAAACGAGAAATCAGGAAACTTATCAATGCGACTGCAGAAAAAGGCCTGACACTTGTTCCACTTCGATTTTATTTTAAGGGACCATATGTAAAGGTTGAACTTGCAACGGCCCGCGGGCGTAAAAAGTATGATAAGCGTGAAATTATAGCAAAAAAAGAAGCTCGCCGAACTATTCAGCGGGCAAAACAGCAGGATAAAAGTTAAGGTGATAAATAAACTCAATATTGTTTTCCCAATATTACTGTTCCTTGTTTTATTATCCGGAATATCATATGGTTCCGATATCTCTGTTCAACTTTCAGGGACCATTGAGAAAATAGAATCATATAAGGACGGCCGTTTAACATATTTTTCATTGTCAGGATTGGCCTCGATTCTTGGCGAACGAATCTCATGGGAAAAAGTCGGGTTATCAGCCAAATATGTTTCTGATGATTACACAATCACCTTTTTCTTAAATTCTCCTTATATAAGAGTTAATGATTCAATCAAAAATCTTATCTACCCGGTTCAATTTAAAAAGGGAAATCTTTTTTTGCCGATAAAAACTTTCCTGCCAATATATGACTTGATCCATCCTGACCGCATTACCTGGGACAGTGATCGGAAACTTATCAGAATCGATTCGGAATATTATAATGTGACAGATTTAGCCTTTGCACCAAAAGCAAACGGGCTTCTGATCGAACTATTTATCAATGAGCCAAAAGAGTATGAGATTTATATCACAGAAGGTAACTGGCTCAATATATCTGTTCTTGGCGGCACTGTTAACCGTCGACAGGTACTTTCCGGGATGGACCGGAAATATCTTAGGGATATCAATGTGGTTCAATTTGAGCAATCGGCTCAGGTCTCATTACGGATGAGGCAAAACATCACAAAATATACCGATCGTTTTCAATCGAGCCCCGGCAGAGTTCAGATATCACTTATTGATCCTTCGGTAGCGGTGATTGGAACTCGTCCCCATGTTGATATTGGCCCCGACGATTTGATTAATAAAATAATTGTCGATGCCGGTCATGGCGGCGAAGACTATGGTGCAATTGGTCTGAACGGGTCCAGCGAAAAAAAGATCGTTCTTGATATTGCCAAGCGATTAGCCAAGTTAATAAGAAAAGATAAAATTTTTGAAGTTGTTATGACTCGCGAGAAAGATGTAAGCGTCTCGCTTGACAAGAGAACTCAAATAGCCAATGAAGCTAATGGCGATTTATTTGTTTCTATCCATAGTAATGCTTCGCTCAACAAATCTGCGAGAGGATTTCAGATATTTTATCTGGCCCCAGCCTGGAATGATGAGGCCCGCGCTTCGGCTCAACTTGAAAACGCCTCTTTTTTATCGGAGATAAACAGCGGCGGAAATGATGATGAGGATGACCTCACATTTATACTGAGTGATATGATCCAAACTGAGTTCCAAACCGAATCCGCTGATTTAGCCGCGATGGTCGATAAAGAGTTTAGGAAAAAACTAAAAAAAGAAACAAAAGCCAGAGGAATCGATCAGGCTGGCTTCTATGTGTTAAACGGTGTTTATATGCCATCGCTTTTAGTCGAGTCGGCTTTCCTGACTAACAAAGCCGATGAAAAACTATTGAAGAAGAAGAAATTCCGTCAGAAAATTGCTGAAGGGATTTACGAAGGTTTAAAACGATTCAAAATGAAATATGAAAGTCAATAAATATGCCGGATAACAAACGAAACAGGCCAATTGGAATATTTGATTCGGGAGTAGGCGGTTTGACCGTTATGGCCGAAGTTATCCGCCATTTACCAAATGAAAATATAGTCTATTTTGGAGATGTTGGCCGTTGTCCATATGGCGGACTATCAAAAGAGACTATAATTCAATTTGCACGACAGGATATTAAATTTCTATTGGAGCATGATGTAAAATATATCATCGCCGCCTGCAATTCGGTTTCGGCAGTAGCATTGGAGACGGTTAAAAAAGAATTCGATATCGAGATCCTTGGCGTAATCAATCCCGGCGCAAAAGCCGCCGCGGATTATTCAAAAAATAAACGGGTCGGAGTTATTGGAACGGTTGCTACAATCGGCTCCAATAGTTATGCGACAGATATTCAGCAACTAAATAACGATATTAAAATATTCTCGCTGGCCTGCCCCCTGTTTGTCCCCCTGGCCGAGGAAGGGTATTTGGACAAAGAAGCAACCCGTCTAATTGCTCTCGATTACCTAAAATCGCTTATTGATGTTGATATAGATACGCTGGTCCTGGGATGCACTCATTACCCATTGTTAAAAAATGTGATTGCCAAAGTGATGGGTGATAAAGTAAAATTGGTTGACTCGGCGGAGGAAACCGCTAGACAATTAACAAAAGTGCTGGAGGAAAACAGTATCAATAAACAAGACACCAATGAAGCGATTTATAAATTGTATGTTTCTGATATGCCCGACCGTTTTTCAGAATTAGTTCATAAGTTTCTTGGAAGTAGAATTAACAATATCACCAGAGTTGATATAACAAGGTATTAATATTAATATGGATATAATTATTCTTGGGGTTTTTGTAGTTATTATTGGAGTTGTGCTTTATTTCTTCTTTAATCAGTTTTCAAAACGAATTGGAAACATTGAAAAATCTGTGCTAACTAATATTAAAGACAGTTTCAGCTCAACCTCTCGTGAAGCACTCTCTGAAAACAGAGAAGATTTCCTCAGTCAGGCTAATGAACGTTTTTTAAAAGAGCGTGATTTAAACACAAAAGAATTAGAAAATAAAAAGGAACTTATCGATAACACCCTTGGCCAGTTAAAAGGCGAGTTGGATAAAGTCCAAAAGCTGATGACTGGTATTGAAAAAGATACTGAAGGTAAATTCACACAAATCACCGGCAGTATAAAAAATCAAAATTTGGAGACCAGTAAACTCGCTGAGATAATCAACAATCTCAACAAAGTATTGACACCAGCTCAAAGTCGCGGGCAATGGGGCGAACGGATGGCCGAGGATATCTTGAATCTCGTTGGGATGAAAGAAGACGTTAATTACATAAAACAAAAGGCGCTAAGTACATCCCGTCGTCGTCCTGATTTTACATTTATACTTCCGCAGGGCAAACTGGTTAATATGGATGTCAAATTTCCATTCGATAATTATCGAAGATACTGTGAGGAAATAGAAAACGAAGCAGTTCGAGAAGATTTCAAAAAAGAATTCCTAAAAAACGCCCGGACTCAAATAAAAGATGTCACTACCCGCGATTATATCAACACCGATGCCAACACATTGGATTATGTTATTATCTTTATCCCACTGGAACAGGCCTACTCATTTATTATGGAGTTTGATAAAAGTTTTATCGATGATGCCCTTAAGCAAAAAGTCATCGTCTGTTCACCATGGACACTGTATGCCTACCTGTCTGTTATCCGGCAGTCGATAGAGAATTTCAATATCGAACGTTCGGCAGGAAAAATAAAAGAACTGCTTAATGATTTTTATAAACAATGGGATAATTATAAAGGCTCGATGAGCAAACTGGGAGACAAAATAAAATCTCTCCAGAAAGAATATGATAGCTTAACGACTACTAGAACAAATCAACTTGAAAAACCTCTCAGACAGATTGAAGAATTATCCAAGCAAAAGGAACTGACAGCGAATGGATCTGAACAAAGCAAAAATTAATCAGGCTATTGAAATATTAAATGAACTTGATATTGATCTCTGGTTGATATTTGTCCGCGAGACCGATATGATGGCCGATCCGGTGCTTGATCTGGTGGTCGGACATAAAGTAGTCTGGCAATCGGCCTTTTTTATCTGCAAAAACGGTGACAGCTTCGCGATGGTCGGCAACTATGATGTTTCCGATTTTGAACGATCCGGTCGTTTTAATAAAGTGATACCATATATTGAAGACTGTGGGAAAGAGATAAAGAATCTAATTAAGAAAATAAATCCAAAAAATATTGCACTTAATTATTCCATAGATGATACCGCCGCCGATGGTCTCTCGCATGGTATGTATTTGATGTTATGTGACTATCTGAAAGGTACAGATCATCCAGAGAAATTTATTTCATCGGAAAATCTGATGTCTCTGCTTCGCGGACGAAAAATCCCCGAAGAAATCGAACTTGTTTCAAAAGCGGCCAATATCGCGACCGAGTGCTGGGATAAAACTCTCAAAGAAATCAAACCGGGATTAAGCGAAATAGCAATCGCTCATATGATAGAACGCAATTTTGCCGGGTTAGGTGTGGTGACATCATTTGACACAACTGTAAATGCCGGCGCCAAAACCAGTCCGGGGCATGGTCATCCAACGAGTGCTATTCTAGAGCCGGGCGATTTATTACATATTGATTTTGGTGCTATATATAATGGCTACTGTTCTGATATTCAAAGACTCGCTTATGTAAAAAAAGATAACGAACAACATATTCCAGATGAATTATCCAAAGCGTTTCAGATGATACATGACATCATAACCGAAACGGCCAAATTATATAAACCGGGCACCAAAGGTTATCGAATTGATTTGGTCGCACGAGAGATGTTAAAAAAGAATAATTACGAAGTCTATCAACATGCCTTGGGACATCAAATCGGCCGGTCGGTGCATGATGGTGCCGCGATTGTTGGTCCAAAATGGAAACGGTATGGTGCCACACCTGAAATTCCACTTGAGGAAGGTAATATCTTTACTGTTGAGTTGGGAATTGAATTAGATAAAATCGGGTATGTTGGACTTGAAGAAGATCTGGTAGTAACAAAAGAGGGCGGAAAGTTTTTATGTCCTCGTCAAAACGAATTGGTGGTTTTATGAAAACTATAAAAATATTATTAAGTATTGTTGGTTGTGTTATTTTAACAATCGGTTGCGGCCCACCACGTCAATCAGGTGGACCGGCTGTCTCCGAATGTGCCCCGACAAATTTGACCGTACAGTCAAACGACAGCACTTTGTATTTAAAATGGGACACTAACTGCCCAGATGAGATAGCAACATCGGGATATTCTATCTATATCGAGGAAGCGCCGATCTATGAAAAATATGGCAAGGTATCACTACCTAAAAAGATCAAGCGGCATAATCATTTGCTGTATCCCGGTGATACCGATCCGATAACCAGCTTCGAAACAATGACTATCAATAATCTGACTAATGGTATTGACTATTATGTTTCGGTGCGAGCCGTCTTCCCTGACAATACAGTCACTGTCTCATCCAATGAGGTCCCGACTATGTGCCGTCCGGAGGGTGAGTTTGAGCTTGCTTTTAGATATACCGGACAAAATGACGGTTTTTCATTTAAAAATGGAATATCTGATCGTGCTGATGGTGAACTAAACGATCTCTACTTTTATCATAAAGAGGGATTTGATTTCCTCGCCACGCCAAAACGACTAAACGGATTTATTCGTGATTCCAAGTTTTATTCACTTGGCAAAACCAAAGATATCTACCAATACCTCGAACTCGATCTTAGTTTTGATCCGGTTGAAAAAATCCCGGTTATGGTTGGCGAGAGTTATTTAGTGTTAACCAAAGAAGGCAACTATGCCAAAATCCGTATTGAAGAAGCCACTGGTGAAAACAAAGAACGAAAACTGAAGATAAAATATATTTATCAAACGGTTAAGGAACTAATGCGGTTTTAGTTGCCTATTTGGTGGCTTACTGATCGGTTGAATCATCTTTATTTCTGATTATTATATTAGGTGTTTTTGGTGGACCACCCAATGCGCCGGCTGAGATCGATAATACCGATGGCAAAGAATCAATTTGTGGAAGAAGCGAAAGTGGAAACCAGGCACTCAAGGAACTGCCAAAATAGCAACATGTATCAACGCCAACTGAAATTAAATCTGCCAAATCACCTCGACACTCAATTATTGCCCTTATATATGGGATTGCATTTTTATAATAAAGTGCTGGATTATCTATGGAGAATTCATCAGGATCGCCTGTATCGGTTACTTCAGCAACAGTATATTCTAAAGTATCTCCAGATTCAGTTCTAATCTTTATTATACGGGTTTTATTTATTAATAAAGAATCAGCTTGAGACACTGTATCATTATTAGAGCCGTAGAAATAGTTATAAACATAGTTTAGCCACGGCACACATTTTTCAAATTGTTCACTATGTGCAGATACACTAATCAGCCCAAGAATAATGCAAATCAAAATACTAATTTTCATAACCGTTCCCCCACAAATCTGATTTCTATAATTTCCTACAGTTCAATATTACTGAAATTCTAATAAATGCAATTTATATTAATAAGTAATAGAACTCAAGAACAATAAAAAAAGGAACCCGGAGCAGTTCCGCCTATCTTCTTCCTTTTGGGCTAGAAAAGGGTTTTTTATATTTTGAAATAGGCAGAACCAACTTACAGGTTCCATTTTCAATTGTTTACTGTTCTATTCCACAGAATTACTGATCATGTATCCATAATGATTGTGTCATAAACAATCGTATCCTGTGGCATCGTATCCCAGATAATCGTATCCCATGGTAGTGTGTCCCAGCCGATTGTATCCCAAGGTAGAGTATCCCACGGTAGTGTATCCCATGGCAGTGTGTCCCAGCCGATTGTATCCCAAGGTAGAGTATCCCAGGGTAGTGTGTCCCAGCCGATAGTATCCCATGGTAATGTGTCCCAACCGATAGTATCCCAGGGTAGTGTGTCCCAGCCGATAGTATCCCATGGTAATGTGTCCCAACCGATAGTATCCCAGGGTAGT
>JAAERC010000127.1 GCA_024230695.1 Candidatus Zixiibacteriota bacterium | reverse complement strand
TGGCACCATCGATTATTTTGATGATGACATCGTTTGTTCGAATAATAATTGTATTTGGCTTTTTACGTCAGGCTATTGGTACCCAACAGTTACCTCCTAATCAGCTATTGATGTCATTGGCATTGATATTGACCTTTTTTATTATCAGCCCAATTGCCAATCAGGCATATAACGATGGTCTCAAACCGTATTTGGATGAGGAAATAAAAATTGACGAGGCCTTCGACAAGGGAATCGGGCCTTTCCGGGAATTTATGATGGCACAGGTCGATGAAAGAGACCTCGCGTTATTTGTAGATCTTTCAGGAATGGAACCACCGGAAGAGCCTGAGGATATCCCGTTACATGTGTTGATACCGAGTTTTATGATATCTGAATTACGAACCGGATTTGAAATTGCATTCTTAATTTTTGTCCCGTTTCTCGTGATAGATATGGTTGTTGCTTCGGTATTGATGTCGATGGGTATGATGATGTTGCCGCCTATCATGGTGGCCTTACCATTTAAAATATTACTGTTTGTGCTGGTTGATGGATGGTATCTGATTGTCCAATCGCTAGTGCAATCATTTTATTAGCGGAGCAAGGTAGGATAAAATGACACCAGAAATGGTAACTACAGTTGGTCGCGATGCCATAACAACGATGTTGATGGTTGCCGCTCCCATGCTTCTCTCGGGGCTGATAATCGGTGTGACGATCTCGATATTTCAGGCAATTACGCAGATTCAGGAAATGACTCTGACTTTTATTCCAAAAATCGTTATTGTTGCGGTTTCGCTATTGGTATTCCTGCCCTGGATGATGAATATTCTGCTTGATTTTACGCGAGGATTGTTTGGAGTGATTCCCGGCTTATGAAAACAGGCACCCAGAAAATATTTCCTATAGGTTTGGCAAAGTTTGCTTTATTTCGATTAAAACAATCGGGATATTTATTTCTCTCTTCCCCTAAGTCATTGTAACAGAAAAAGTAACATTTCTTTTTTATCGTCAGCTTGGTTGGCATATGAGTTGATTAAAGCTATTGACAGATAACCCGTACTGTAGGTAAAAAGAAATGTTAGACTTTTTGACATATGGCGCTGATAAGCTTCAAACACTGCTTTTAATTACATTTAGAGCCGGTGGTTTGTTTCTTACAGCTCCGATTTTAGGACATCATTCAATACCTATGACCATTAGAGCCGGCTTTGCGGTTGTTCTGGCAATTGTTTTAATACCATTTGCCTCTCAAGCCCCAATGCCAGCGGTTGAATCGATATGGCTATTAGCGCTTTTGGCCGCAAAAGAGCTGATGGTCGGGTTAATTCTTGGTTTTCTTTTTTCACTTTTATTTAGCGGCATCAGAATGGGTGGCGGCATTGTTGGATTTCAAATGGGTCTTTTGATGGCCAATGTGCTTGATCCTGAGGCTGGTTCCCAGATCTCGGTCATAGCCGAGTTCTGGATTGTAATCGCATCGCTGATATTTTTGGCGATCGACGGACACCATGCTATTATTGCCGCATTTGCCGATAGCTACAAACTGCTTCCAGTGGGAGCCGTTAGTTTTACGGGTCCGGCTGGAGAAGCGATTGTTCGTATGTCAGCATATGCCTTCACGATGGCAGTGAAAATAAGTGCCCCAATAGTCATCACGCTGTTTTTGGTTTCGGTCTCTCTTGGAGTCGTCGCCAGAACCGTACCCCAGATGAACATTTTTATTGTTGGGATGCCTTTGAAGATAGGTATCGGGTTTTTGGTGATGGCGATGGTCCTGCCAATTTTCAAGAATATTATAAATCACACCATGATTTATTTGGATAACCAGGTTCTGGCTGTTTTGGCCGGAATGAGTACTACTTAAGGGATAACAAGTGGCTGAAGATCAATTCCAGGAAAAATCAGAAAAGGCGACGCCAAGGAGAAAAGAGAAGGCGCGCGAAGAAGGAAAGGTATGTCGTTCCCAGGAACTAAATTCAGCCGTGATGTTATGTCTTGGTGCTACCACGTTATATGTAATGGGACCAATGCTGGCCGACCAATTAAAAGAACTTATGACATTTATATTCAGTCAGGCACCATTGATGAACACGACCAATGAATCGATTATGGCTTTCTTCTCACAAAGAGTTATCAATTTCTTTGTCCTGATGGCTCCGATATTTGCCGTGTTGATGGTTGTTGCTTGCGGAGTAAACCTTCTTCAAGTTGGTTTCCTTTTTACAACCAAAACACTCGAGCCAAAACTTGATAAACTTGATATCACCAAAGGCATTAAAAAACTAGTATCGGTTAAATCGTTGGTTTCGCTGGTCCGCGACGTTATTAAAATTTCCTTGATCGCATATGTCGGATACAGATCGATCTCAGCCGAAATGGATACCTTTTATAATCTTGCCGATAACTCTGTCGCGTTTTTCGCCGGAACAATGAGCAAAATGGCTCTGTTCACGGTGCTTGAGTTGGGTGCGGTTATTTTGATTCTGGCTCTTTTAGATTATGCCTACCAGAAATATGATTTCGAAAAAAGTATCAAAATGAGCAAGCAGGATATAAGAGATGAAAATAAAGATACTGAGGGTTCACCGCAGGTCAAGGGTCGTATCAGACAGATCCAGCGAGATATGTCTCGTAAGCGGATGATGGAAGAAATTCCAACGGCGGATGTTGTCATCACCAACCCGACGCGAATCGCAGTGGCATTAAAATATGATACCGAAGCTATGGATGCTCCGATGGTGGTGGCCAAAGGTGAACGAATTATCGCGGCAAAGATAAAAGAGATAGCCAAAGCGGCTGGAGTTCCGATAGTCGAGAACAAGCCATTGGCAAGAGCACTATTCAAAATGTGTGATATTGGCTCATATGTTCCAGCCAAGCTGTACCGTGCAGTGGCCGAGGTTCTGGCATATATCTATCGCCAGAAAGGGGTCGAGGTAAACTAAGATGTTAGCGGAACCAACAGGAATTTTAGCACAGCTAATTAAACGATCGGATATTATGCTGGCGGTGGCAGTGATTGCCATTATCGGCGTTTTGATTATTCCATTGCCGGCTGGGATTCTTGACTTTGCATTGGCTTTTAATATCACCTTCTCATTGGTGATTCTGCTTTCGACTCTTTATATCACGCGCCCGTTAGATTTATCAGTCTTTCCGGGCATGCTTCTGATTATTACTCTGATGCGACTATCCTTAAATGTCGCCTCAACAAGATTGATTCTTGGTCAGGGATATGCCGGTGAAGTGATTAACTCGTTTGGTAACTTTGTGGTTCAGGGGAATTATGTCGTAGGTTTTATCGTTTTCATGATTCTGGTAATTATTCAGTTTGTTGTTATTACC
>JAAERC010000126.1 GCA_024230695.1 Candidatus Zixiibacteriota bacterium | reverse complement strand
GATATGTTTTTGTAGCGTTTGTTTTATTTGGTGGAGAAAATGGGAGAAAGTATTAACAATACTAATTCAGATAATAAGTTCGCCAAAAGAATTGAATATGAGCTAAAAAGAGCTGAGCGGTATCGTATTTTTGTCTCTTTTCTGGTTTTTGATCTTGGATTTATATTAGACACTATTGGTGACTTCTCAACAGCCGGTGAAAATCATCGTAAAGGTTTTATTAATTCTCTAAATTCAATAATTGGGAAATCAGTTCGGGAGGTTGATACTGTTTCTAATGGTAATCGAGTAAAAATAGGCGTTTTATGTCCTGAGACATCCCGGCAGGGTGCCGAAGCTGCGGCCAAAAGAATTCAATCGACATTAAGCAATTATTGCCTTGATCATTTCAAAAATTCAAATGATTATGTTATTCCGGTTGAGATTTCATCATTTCCGGATGCGGCAGGAAACAGATCGATTGCAAGTTATACTGAGGAATATGCTAACAGAATTGAATAGATATTT
>JAAERC010000125.1 GCA_024230695.1 Candidatus Zixiibacteriota bacterium | reverse complement strand
CCGATGAATTCAAAACGGTTATTGATCTGGTGCTGAAACCGGCATCAACTTCAGTTGAAGAAATGATTTTTAAGGAAGAAGAAATTCTTTTTCCAATGACTCTTGATTCTTTGACTGATTCGGAATGGTACAGCATTTACAATCATAGTATTGAGATCGGATTCTGCCTGTATGACCCAACCGATGAATGGAAACCGGCAGGAAAGATCGAAGCAATTGAAGAAATCAAAGAAGTGAAAGAAAACACGCAGTCAGACCGGATTCAATTGCCATCGGGATCGATGTTACCGGATGAATTGAACGCGATTTTAAATTCGATTCCTTTTGATCTGACCTTTGTTGATAAAAATGATAAGGTGCAATATTTCACTCAGGGTCGCGAACGGATTTTCGCGCGGACCCGGGCGATACTGGGACGTGATGTAAAGATGTGTCACCCGCCATCAAGTGTCCATATCGTTGAAAAAATAATTAAAGACTTCCGCTCCGATAAAGAGGATCGGGCGCCGTTTTGGATCGAGATGCAGGGGAAATTTATCAGTATTGAGTATTTTGCATTACGTGACAAAGATGGTAACTATCTCGGAACGCTGGAAGTCAGTCAGGATTTAACCGCAAAACGAGCGCTTGAAGGACAACAAAGATTGCTTTCATATGCAAAGGATTGAATATTGTGAAAAATAAGCAAATAAATATTGATATCACTCCCGAAACAAAAGTCGGTACGCTTCTTGATTCTTACCCACAACTGGAAGATCTGTTAATTGAAAAAGCACCGCCGTTTGCCAAACTGCGGAACCCAATTCTGCGCAAAACGGTCGCGAAAGTGACCTCGCTTCGTCAGGCCGCCAAAGTCGGCGGTATCAATATTGGAGAATTGGTTAATGCTCTGCGTAAAGAAGTCGGACAGACAGAAGATGTAAATATATCTGATAATCCAGATAATGCAATCGGACAAAAACCGGATTGGATGAGCAACAAGATTGCCGAAACACTCGATGCTCGGCCAATGATCGAAAGTGGTGAACAACCGGTAGGTACGGTTATGCAAAAACTACGAAAATTAGAAAGTAATCAAATATATGAATTGATTACTCCGTTTGAGCCAGCGCCGTTGATTGACAAGGCCAAGGAGCAAGGATTCTCAACCTGGTTGGAAAAAATCGAAGAAGATCTGGTTAAAACCTATTTTTGTAAAATTTCCGAATAAATAAGTATCTGAGGAAATCTAATTTAGTACTGTAATCTTTCATCTGGCTAAATAATAAACATATTATATATTTGTGTTATGCAGACATATGTTGAGATAAAATCACTTGTTGATAATCCTGATTTTGTTCGGCAACGGGAAGATGCGATTAATGGAATTGATTATAATTACATAGATGATCCGGTAGTCGGGCTAATAAGCAATATGGCCAAACTACCATACTGTTTCAGTCTTCAGAGCTGTTGCGGTCATTTTGTTTATCTTTATAATCATGATATTCATGATTATGGTCCATTAAAAAAAATTGATGGCATCCTTGAGGTTGATTACAGGATAGCATATCTGGCTCTATGTATAGATAACTGCACAGAGGGAAAAGAGCTATTATCATATCTGGAGAAGGTCGTTGAAATAGATAAAGATTATATCCAATTTGGGTGCGCGGAATGGTTTTGGGAGAAACAAGTTAATTCGTATGTCCTGCAGGTGCAACCGAAAAGATTTAAACACAAGGATAGGATGTTTGTTGAAATTCAGGAAGCTTATCATATTGAATCTCTAAAGAGAAGATTTTTTGGAATGTTGGATCTAATTATTAATTGCGGATTAAAAAAAATAAATTTATCCGACCCGCCGAAATTTTAAGAGTAAGCAATAATTCTATTTAAAAAACTCTCTTATCAATCCGGTGACTCGGTCAGGCGCTTCCACCCATAACCAATGCCCGGCATTTTTTATTATCGCCATTTTTGAACCGGCGATATTATCATGAATCGGCTTCACCCACTCGACTGGCGTCGGATCATAATCCCCATATAAAATAAGGGTCGGACAGGTAATTTTTTTCAAGTCATCCTCGATATCATAACTCCTCATAAACTTGCCTAAGTTAGCATATCTGCCGGGAACCTGCTTATAAGTCGAATCACGCATCCAAAGTTGCAGGCTATCTACCAAATCTGGATTATAACAATATGCCTTAAAATAAACTCTCCAGAATTTTTCCATAGTCTCCGGTAATCTATTTTTGAAACCATCAGTTTCGGCAATTTTTTCCAATGCCAAACTGTCTTCACTTGTTCTATTTTTTTCGATATTGGTTAGATAATGTCCGAAATATTCTGCTCTGATACCCATGCTGGACATCAGAACCATCCTGTTGATATTATCCGAATATTTCATCGCATATTGCATCGCAACCATTGAACCCCAAGAACCTCCAATGACATTTACTTTTCCACCGCCAAATTTGAGACGCAATTGTTCCAGATCCTCAACAAACTGTTCAACAGTATGCGAAGCGGTATCTTCATCGCCGGTCGATCTGCCGGTTGCTCTCTGGTCATAGAATATAACCTTATATTCATCGGCCAAAGATTGCATTTGTATCATTGTTTCATATGTATCTCCGGGACCGCCGTGCAAAACAAAAGTTGGAGTTCCGGCACCAACTGTCTTGTGATAAATCTCGATACCATTTACCGCGATTTTGCCAACATCACCATCAGATCCTTTTTGTGAACCACATCCTATTAACATCAGAACGAATAATATAAAAATGGTGCCGCCAGCAAACCGTTTGTGACTATTTGAATCATTATTGTTATACATTTATTATCCTTACATTTATAATTATTAAACCATAGCATATACTATAATGTGTATTAAGGCAACTATTCCTGTCAGAAAAATATCATTAATAATCAAAATCCCCCTAATCAATTTTTCACTTGCCAAAATATAAAAACTTTCACAATAATGCTATTGTGGATATCAAAAATACTGTAAAAATACCAAGAGTTTGGCCTTCATTGGCGGTTGGCGTTGGGGCTCTGGCAATTGCCGGGTTAGTTTCAAATCTAACGCTCTATATCATCATCAATCCAACACTCTTGCCGGGTCAGGAATTTGGCGATGCAGTAATCGGCGAATGGATGCAACAGAATATGGCCACTCTCACTGGATTTCTTAAAATGTTGACACCGATTCATCTTGCACTATTATTTTTAGCAATAATAGCCGCCTCAAGATCAAGAACACCATTATGGGAACGCTTGGGACTTAAAGGAAAATCAGTCCCGGTTTCACATTATGTTATTTTTGCATTAGGCGTCATTGGTGTTAATGCAATTGCCGGATGGTTATTTTTGGCGCACATCTCGCCTGCAGAAAATCAAATGGCTCTGGCTCTGGCTTTTACGCAAGTTGGAGGAATCGATGGTTTCGGAATAGTTCTCTATGCCGCAACAATGGCTACCTTTGCCGAAGAAATTCTCTTTCGCGGATTTGTTCTACGAGGATTGCTCCGCCGATGGAAACCAATTTTTGCAATAGCTTTACCCTCAGTTCTATTTGCCATAATGCATCCTGACCCATTTTTTATTCTCGCCGCTTTGCCAATATCTATTTGGATCGGTATTATTGTCTGGCGAACAGATTCTCTCTGGCCTGCCATAGTCTGTCATTCATTTGCTAATATTTCATTGGCAATATTAAACCGCCTATATCCGGGACCAACTGTCGCCTTTTTTGGAGAGTTAACACTATTTCCAATTCTGACCGGAATTTTTGGCTTGATTTTTACAGCTATCTCAATAAAGATACTCCTTAAAAGTTAGTCGCACTAACTTCACTACAAAGTATTGACAAGTAAGATAGTAAAGGTCAATATTGTAGATAATTTAATGGGTATTAAACTGCCTGGTTTATTAGGAGGAGCGAATGAAAACTACAATTATAACTTTGATTATTATTACGCTGATTGTTTTTTTGACAGGTTGTGATTTTTGGTCGGGAGGAATAAACCAAATGATGCCGGACGGAAATCGTCCCGGCAATGTTACATTTGTATCTGAATCAATAACTGCAGATCAGTTTGAAGCGCTGGGTAAAGAACTGAGTTCCAATTTTGGGCAGGAATTCCCTCATATAAAAAGATTTCTTGACTCCGGTATTTATAAATATGAAGGACCCAAAACCTGCCTGACCTGTCATAAAAAAATAGAAATTGAAGATGCTATTACCGGTGAGAAAAAGACTGTTGACCTGATGCATAATCTGACAACTTCGGTACATTATCGATTTTTCTCCGATGAACATCCAAATGTATATGGATTTAATGGAAGGCTGGCGAATGATTTCAGCATGGGTAAAATAAATCGACCCTGCCCCAAACCAGGTTCCTTTGCGATGACCGCCTGGGCCGCACCGGTTGTTTTACCAACCGGAGATACTTTGTCGGAAGGATGCGGACAGTGTCATATTGGTGGTCAGCCGACGGCGCCATTGGGTGAGATGATGCCGGGGTACTCAACTCTTGATGTTGAAAAAGAGGCAATAGATTGTCTTATTTGTCATTCGGTCGGTTATGATATGAATCGTAAGCAGGTAGTTCAAGATGATGAAGGCCGTTGGTACTGGGATCAGGATCGTTCGATATTGGCCGCTATATCAGTAACCAGTCCGACTTCTCAGGCATGTTTACGATGCCATCAGCATAATTTTGGCGGTGATATTTATATTGATGAGGCCGACTCATCATTTTTTGAAAGCCTTGTTGATGCCGGTGAGACTCGCCCGCGGATCAAACATCCGGGTAGTAAACGAGGTACGCCGTTTAGTCCAACATGGGATGTTCATGCGGCGGCAGGATTAGCCTGTATTGAGTGTCATAAATCCGAGGGGCATTATATCGCGAAGGGTACTCATACGACAACAATGATGGCCAATGACCTGGCTGATATTGAAGTTTCGTGTTTGAATTGTCATGACACCGAACCGCATCAGGAAAATGAGGAACTGGCGGACTATTATAATGGCCATCTTGAAAAAATAGCCTGCCAGACTTGTCATATTCCTTCGTTACATGAAGATAATGCCACTATGCGTGATTTTGATACGCCGGAATTTGAGGAACATCCCGGAATTTGGGTATACTCTGATATCAAAAAGGAAACCAAGCCGGGTAAAGGAATTGTTTATGCCTGGTGGAACGGTGATGGTACATTTTTAGGTAACCCAATCGGTGACAATCCGAATGACAAAGATTTATATAAGTTTTATAATCCGACCAATATTTGGCCGGAATTTGCCGATTTTGATTATGATAAATGGTATGAAGATGTGATGCGGCCGATAGCAAAAAACGGGCGACCATCTAAGATTTATCCAATGAAACTGTTTAACGGCAAACAGCATATTGATCTTCAAAATATTACTCCGTTTGGCGGGATGTATCTACCTTACAACTTACCAACTTATTATTTAACCGGCGATCCCGATGCGGCCGCAAAAAAAGAGATGGAACATCCAATGATGGAAATGATGTACGGTTGGATGTTTGATGTTTATATGATGGATAAATTTATGAGTTTCATGGATGCCGAGAGCTGGCACCGGGATGCCTTTGATGATGCGGCCAATCTCAAAAGTGTTGAGGCGCGCTGGATCCCGCAGGATGCAATGATGGAAATAAGCCATGCGATCAGGCGTGATGGTGCGCTCACATGCAATAACTGTCACGCACAAAATGGCGTTATTGATTTTAAGGCGCTTGGGTACGATGAAGAAGAACAGGAATTCCTTCGGGAAAATAAGCTGTAACTAATAAATATCGATTTAAAAGCAGGTTCAGAAACGGACCTGCTTTTTTATTCATACATTTATTGACATAAATTATCAATGAATTATATTCATGCAATAATTTTCTATAATTAGATGGTGTTAATGCTAAATGAATAAAAAAACAATCTTGTTAGTTTCAATACTAATAATACTATTAGTATCTTCGTCATTCGCCAGGGTAAGTTATTATGCCGGCGGTGGTATTACTATGCCCATTTCTCCCAAAGGATTTCAGAATATTGTTAATTCGGGATCAAATATTTATTTGGGCATGGGCGTGAGATATTACAGGCTAAATGAATTCACGCTTGGAATATCTTTTGATCATCTTCCGGCTAACTCAGATTTGGAAGAGTATAATGGCGGTTTAATAAATATTACAACATTTATGCTCGATTTCAGAATACGCGGTCTCAAGGATTATCAGAGGAAATTTCGGAAACATCTGCTGGGTTCTGTTGGAATCTGCACCATTAACTATAAGACAGCCGGGTATAAAGACCTGTCCCGATTTGTTTTTGGGTTTGGCTTAGGAACAGAGTATAAAATCTCCAAACATTATTTTATCTGGTTGGATGTTAAGGCCAAAGTGATGTGTAGTTTGAAAACGAAAGAAAGCGTCTTTCAGGTTTACAGTGGTGAAAATTTGAGTCAGGTAAGTTTACAGATCCACGGTGGCATTAGATTCAATATGGGTAATTGGTAATAAAATATATTGGCCTACAGAGCCTGCTTAATAAAGAATTCAACAGTTTTATCTTTGATATCAGACATTGATCTTATTTTCAGATGACGACGAAATTTTCCTTTGCCTTCGAGAATATTATCAGGGTCATCCATATGTACGCCAGAGCTAAACTCAAATGAAATATGATTCTTTCTGATAAATATGCCTCCAAAATCATCTTCAAGAGAAAACATAATACCGCCATACATCATTCTTTCATTTGACTTTGGGAAGATATCGAAAACAATTTTACGCAATTTCTGCATTATTTCATATTTCTCAGAGTCTATCATTAGAACATCTTCGAGAAATTCATGCACTTTTTTATCTTTAGACTTTTTCATAAGATAGTTTTCGTTTTGTATTTTGCCGATCTTTCATTCAGAAGGATTTTTGTTTCATCAATTACATCATATCCATCTTTTTGAAACGGGACTGCGCGGCCTCTTCTGATATATAAATGATCGATCAATGTGCCACCATTAGATGCCAGCAATTGACTAAATTTGTCAATGTTTTCTTGTTTGAACCTGCTGTTAAACGTGTTGAATAAAACTACATTCTTACCGGTAAAATCATTATTTCTAACAAATCTCCAGAGGGGCGGGGCCGGTCGAAACAGCCAGATCGGTGACCCCAGGAATATCAGATCGTATTCTGCCATTTCAATTGTCTCAGGCGTTATAGGCGTTTCGGTGTAATTTTTGGCATCAGTGCCAGCCTTATACCATCCGTTAAAATCCCGATCATAAAATTCCGATTCAATAAATCTAAGATCGGCGTTATAAAACTCTGCAATCACTTTTGCCATAGCTTCTGTGTTGCCGTTACGTGAATAACAGACGACCAACACATTTAATTCAGTGGTTAAATTTGTATCTTTAGAATAAACTTTGCTTTCGAAATGCGAAAAATCTTTTATAAAAATAAACAGACCCGATGTAATAAGCGCGATAGTACAAACTAATATAATACTGATTATGATTTTCTTTTTAGTTTTCATTTTATTCATATTTTTCATCTTCTTTATTTTGCTCATAATTTTGATAGTACTATAATATATAAAAAACCCCCTTAAAATTAATAAAACAAACAATTAAATTCAAAGGGGGGGGGAAACTATCTAAAACCAGCTAATAAACTATATCTCTTTCAAATGAGCCTTCAGCCGTTCGATATCACTCGGGACATCAGCGTTTTTCATCACATCATGGCATGAAAATGATGGAAGCACTTCGGCTCCACAGAATTTATAAACGGTTGTATTGCCGACAAATACGTCATCAACGGTTTTACCAGCAAAAAGGATCTGATCGCCATTACCAAAAGCATCGGTCGGGGCGTTCCATGTGACCGACAACATATATTTTTTGCCCTGCATCTTCCCGCCGGTGCCATACTGTTTGCTCGGGTCGGTGCGGGTCCGGCCATCGTCGATTATCATATTCTGCTGAACCAGACCGGTCGTGAAAACTTCGTCGATATATTTTTTGTATATCCATGGCGCACCAAACCAATAAACCGGAGCCTGGGTGAAAATAATATCGGCCCAAAGATGTTTCTCCACTTCTTCGTTGACATCATATCCTTTTTCGATGTATGTCTCTTTTACTTCATACCCTTTGGCGGTCATCTCATCTTTGATAACATCAGCCATAGTGACATTGAGTTTACCCTCGGCAAACCCTTTATATGCCTGATGCCCATTGATTACTAATACTTTTTTCATTTTTCCCCTAAACCTCCAAAACTGTTAGAATATTTATTTTTATATACCATAATACTAACTAGCCCCCCATCGGTTCCACAAAAACTTTTGGAGCAGTAGAGAGATTAGTTAATGATAATAAGGGCGATGTGATTTATGGTCAAAATCTACGACCGGGCCAGCGGGGTCTTCTGTTTGTCTTTTGCTCACTTGATTTCTTTTTATATTTTGGCAGTATTACACCAACCGAAATTGATAAGGTAGTGTTGTATTTATCCAATCTGACTCGAGGATCAATTCTAAGTACCATCCTATCCGATGCATTTAAAAAGATAGAGGTGCCCAAATTAAATGCAATAACACTTCTATCCTGAGTTGTAAAATTATTATAACTATCTCTGATGCCTATTGAACCCGCAATAAAAGATATTGAGCCATTAGGCTGAATGGTTGTCTTGCTTGTTACATTGATATTACTAAATAGTTTGATATCTAGATTTAAGTAATCTCCATTTTTTTCCCAATTGCGAAGTGTGAGATTGTCGCCTTTATAGGCATCCCTATGGTAGGTCAGGTTTAATGACATTGATAGAGGAAATTTATGCGGTTTCTGTTTATAAATATGATATGATAATAATAAACCACCCATAAATATTCGATTTTCATCAATATCGGCCGCTGTAAAATACCCACCGATGATCCCAAAATCGAAAACGCCGGATGGGGAATATGATATTTTACCGGATAGTATTGAATTTTCGGAATTGGTAGAAAAATCGGCACCAAACGCCAGGCCATTGGTCCCTTTTTTAAGATAATCACCCTGTGCAAAAGTAGGAGAAACTGAAAACAATAGAAGTACAATGAGGAAACTTTGCACCTTTTTGTCTATTGATATTATCATTATTAAAATTGCTTAAATAATACAAATTGCAATTCGTTTGAATAATTAGATCTTATTTGCACTTTTAGAGAATTATTAAGTTTTGGGTTTTTATTATATTGCCTAAGTATCTTTTCTGTTGGGCTTAGTGAGAAAAAATTGGAAAAGGCAACGCCAATATTTAAGAAAGATAAAACCGGGTTTATGAAGCTATTTTTTCCATCACTGGTTTGTATTGGTTGTATCATCCCATAGGCAATACCAAGAGCCAAAGAGAGTACTCCTCTGGAAAGACGTCTCTTTTTTTCAATATTTACAATATATTTTAAAGACTTATTTGCAATTTCCTGCCGTTGCGAAAAATTATATGAGTCCATTATCCTATTATATTCACTTTCTGTTGGGCTTGAACTAGTAATGTAACCTAT
>JAAERC010000124.1 GCA_024230695.1 Candidatus Zixiibacteriota bacterium | reverse complement strand
CTGGCAAAGGCAACGGCCGTAGCCTGGCCTATTCCTCGTGAGGCTCCGGTAATCAATACATTTTTATCTTGAAAATTCAGTGTCATATCATTATCCTTTGACATAAGTTAATTTATTAAATTTGATATAATAGAAAATTTTCTTTTTGTGTCCGAGGCATCCTTGCCTCGGTTTGACAGGCTAGAAGCCTACCCTACATAAATTTATCAGCAATGGAAAAGTAGTTTATAACTCTAAACTATTGTAACATAAGCTAACGTTTTATTACAAAACAACTATGGCGATAATTGCATAATTTCTGGCTCTTTGGGATTTTCTGTGGCGGCCCGCGATATTCGGCCAGATATTGTAGCCTTTCATAAAGAAGTCCCCAAAAAACCTGCAATATTTGCCTTGTTTGCCACAGTTGTTGTATAGTCAGCCTCATCTATAAAGAGTCGTCAGACAGTCAATACCATTTCGAATTATTTTATTTTACTGAAATTGGGATTATTATTTTTGGTGGGGCCAGCATAATTGTTAGATGAACTCTGCCAACGTAACAATAATTGTGGAAATATAGTAATTCATCTTTCTGCTAACCTCCAATTTCTATTATACGACTCTTAGTACCTTATCAGTTAGATTTTGGCTTTTTGGGCAAGAATTTAAGCTTTTCAGAGATTGGAGATTGGAGATTGGAGATTGGGAAATAGTTGTCTTTCTAATTTCTAATTCCGGCTTGTCCGGGTTAGGTGTTACGCATAATAGATTCTTGTTTCAACCTTAACTATATTAACAAATAATTGCCCGAAATGATATGGGGAATTATCCTATTTTTTGCAAAAAAACATAGTAATTAAGTATCTTCTCAATAATTCGGGGTAGGCATCAAATGACAAAATCGAGCAAGCATATATTGACCCAAAAAAAATTTCTGTAAACTTTGTTTTAGGGACAAATATCCTCTTGCAGCCTTGCTTTAACAATGCTATACTGTTAATTAAATGTACTATTGTCAGACACGCCGATAAATATCAAAAGTATATTTAATCTAAATGAATAGAGATTATGGATGAACATAAGAATCCGTCCCATCAATGTATTAACCGATTTACGAAAATGCCATGAGGTCCAACGGATTACCTGGGGTTTTACCGATTTAATGGTATTTCCCTATACCCAGCTTATCTCGTCGGCTCATAATGGCGGCGTTCTGTTAGGCGCTTATGATGGCCCCGACCTGGTAGGGTTTGTGTATGGTTATTTGGGCATGTCAGGGACAAAATTATACCTCTTCTCGCAGCGAATGGGGGTTTTGCCACAATATCAGAGCCATGGTATTGGTATGAAACTGAAACTAGCCCAGCGAGACCAGATGCTTCGCCAGGGCATTGATTTGATAGTGTGGACCTACGACCCCCTGCTGGGCAAAAATGCAACCCTCAATATTGAAAAACTGGGGGGAATTGTG
>JAAERC010000123.1 GCA_024230695.1 Candidatus Zixiibacteriota bacterium | reverse complement strand
GTAGACAAGGTCACAACAGACGAAGATGATAATAATCTTTTAAAACAGTTTGCTGATTATGAAGCCAAAGTCGGAGCCAATGCGGAAAATGAATACACTAAACTTGTTGATGAATTAAGCACGATGGTTTAGATATTTATATCAATAAGACGATTATAATCTTATTAATATCATTTGAAATTAATAAATTCTTTGATGCCTATATCAAATTTGTTAGTAGTTTTGATAGCATCGCTGGGGCAATTGTAGAGACAAGTATTACAAAGAATACACTCTGTGGATAGAATCCTTTGATTGTTACGGGAATAGTCAAGTAGTTTAATATCCATTGGGCAGTTTTCCTCACAGATTTCACACTCGTCGCAAAGTACGTTGTCGATCTGCTGTTTGCTTATCGAAAATCGCGAGAGGATTTTTTGCGTCACAGGAATCGGACAGATATATTTGCAGAATGCTCGGTTATCCTTTAAAATTGCGGCGAGAATAATTGCCAAAAGGTAATAGGCTGTATTTCCAATAATCAGCCAATAAAACTGCGATTCATAATGCTCCCTCGGTCCATAGTCATACAGAAATATCAAGACCACCACTCCGGCTGTTGCCAAAGCAAAATGAATATAGCGAATTAGTCCGAGGTATTTAATTCGACCATTTTGGGGCACTTTCCAAGGAAAGAAATCAAGGACCATCATTGTCCAACAGGCCCACCCGCACCAGGCTCGTCCAAATACCAATGGCCCAATTAATTTGGCGATCAGATAATGCAGTGTTGCTCCAGCAAAGACACCGGCAAACAGATAAAAGTAAAATCCTTCGATCTGCATATTTTCATGTCCCAACAAACCGAGAAAGCCAAACATAAATACGCCGATTAATAACTGCGTGACTCGTCGCCCCCAAGGCTTGTATTTGTCTATCAAACCATCAGTGACAATAGCTCCAATTGCGATTGCCAATCCAATATACCCAAAAATAAAAATATAAAAAAGCCCACCTGTGACGAGATATCGCCAAATACCGATAGCAAAAAACAGACCCGGCCAGAACATAGCTGCCCAAAATGTTTTCGTCTTAAGTTTAAATATCTTTTCTTTCATTCGATAACTATATAATAAATCATTAATCCATATAGTTTGCCATTCTGGCAATCAGATCTTCGCTAAAAATATAATAGTTTCCACCTTGCTCATTACCGATTTGGGCGGCGTTATTATATATTCTTAAAAATTGACGGTTATCATATGGAATAATTCTGGCACTGTCTAATCCCAGATATTTGTCGACAACCGAGAACATATCTGAACCAAGTGCATATGCCTGTCCCTGTAGCCCATCCATCCATTTTGCCCAAATTTCTTTCTGACCAATCTTTTCATCAAAATTTGATTTTAAATCTTCTTCAGCTTCAATGTAAATTTGCGGCATTCTTGCCAAATGAGTTTCCCATTGCCTGGCCAGATCTCTCAATATTGGATCATGACTATTTTTATATATTTCAATTTTATCAATTGTTTTGTTTATGAAATATGTCGGCATACCTTCGGCCGCTAATACTCCTAAGAGTAACAAATTATCACCTAAATCGACCTTATCTGAGGACAAAAATCCGGAATGATGCATCTCATGCGCAAGAAGCAATAATACTTCTACTGTGTTAATTGTTCCATCAGAATTTTTGGATAATTGCAGTATATCAAAACCATTTTCTTTGCCAATTGAAAATGCATTGGAACCGCCGAATAATACAAAATAAAAATCATTTTCAATATTGGCATCATCGGGGAGATACATTTTCGCCAAAGTCTGCGATGTATCCACCAGATTTATTTTTTTTAATTTTATTATATCATCTCTAAGTATTTCAGGGTTTTCAATTGCCGCTAGCCATAGCATCTTTCTTCTTCCAAAAGCAGTTAACGATCCGTCGTCATTTTCTAGAGGTCTTTCTGATGGAATTCTATCCAATCCTTCCATAATAAACTTATAGAATTTATCATTATCCCATTCCATAAAACGTGCCCAGTGCTTTATGATCGATTGGCACCCTTTAGTAGGAGCAACATTCTCATAAAAATATTCCTTAATTTCCTTTTCATCCGCTCCGGTGTTGATATATTCAAGCCAGTCAATTGCCTTTTCAGCCATTGAAAAATCAACTGTAACTATTTTTTCGGAGGTTGTCTCACTTTTGCATTGATCACTAAAAAGAAATAATAATGATAAAGCAATTATCCCTATCCATAGTTTCATATTTCCACCCATTTAAAATTCTGCCTATTTGAATCCTTATTACGCAAGAGAATAGTAAAAGATTCAATGAAAATAAAAAAAGGCGGGATGATTTACCCCGCCTAAATAATGAGGTTCCACTTTCAACCAGTCTTGGTCAGTTTCCCAGTCAGTTTGGCCCATAACGATTTCATCTTCAGTTTACCAATCGCTCCGGTTGGATCAAGATCTTTGGGACATACTTGCTGGCAATTAAAAATCGTATGGCAGCGAAAGATACCGGCATCATTGGAAACAAAAGCCAACCGCTCATTAGTTTCGCCATCTCGAGAATCATCAATAAACCTTAAAGCCTTTAAAAGTGCATGAGGACCCAAATATTTCTCATCGGTTCCAACCACCGGGCATGATCCATAACATGACGCGCACAAAATACAATCTACCAGAATATCGAGTTTCTTTCTTTCCTTTGGTGTCTGGGCAAATTCGCGCGGTCCCGGAACATCCTTGGGAACAAGATACGGTTTGATTGCCTCATACTGCGCAAAAAACGGATCAAGATCAACCACCATATCACGAATAACTTTCATATGCGCCAGAGGACGGATCGTTACTTTGTCACCCAGCGTGGCCACCTGAGTTTCGCATGCAAGACCGTACTGACCATTAATATGCAT
>JAAERC010000122.1 GCA_024230695.1 Candidatus Zixiibacteriota bacterium | reverse complement strand
CCCACGGGATATTGTTGAATCAGATTATGACAACGGGAGAGATCTTGAAAAACACACAACCTGAAATCCGAGGCTGACTAATTTCAAGATTGGTCATCGAAAAGGAGGATTGGTTGGCAATTCAGGAAAAAATACGCCATGCCCATGTGATGATGAAATTAATGGGGACAGGCTAATTATACTTCTCAAATTGGAACTGATATTCATATTCAAAAAAACATAAATAAAAAACGGAGAAAAAGATATCAAGAATCCCAAGATTGATAAACGATGGAGAGTCAACCGTTTATCACGTGATGTCAAGAACCGCTTTAGATGGATTCCCTTTGGGGGATGTGAAAAAAGATGACTTACTCAATACGATTAAGTGTTTCAGTAAACTGTATTTTATCGATATCCTGAGCTTTTGCGTTATGGGGAACCATTTTCGTTTATTGGTAAGGATGTATCCTGATAATTATTACGAGGCTGAGGAGATACTTGATAAGCTAAATCGTTTTTATAAAGGGAATAAAAACATTCTTTCACGATTCGCTGACCATAAGCAAAGTGGTGTGTATTATCATCCATTGGTTGACTGGATAGATATCTTTAGGATCGCCACTAATTTATCAGAAAATCATACCGGTAAAACAGGTTCAAGATCTCTGGATATTCTTCATGTGGCCTCAGCCCTATTTCTTAAGGTAGATCTCTTTTTTACGCTCGATGTGAGGCAGTCAAAATTGGCAAAGCGCTCTGGAATGAAAATTGATATGTTTAACAGTCTTTAAATGACAAATTTATTGAGGCCTTTTGGGGGTCGATTAATATCGGAAAGGCAGTTAATATTTTGTAGATGAGTGCTCAGCTGGATATTTTTCCCCCAAATGTTTAAGCCAAAATGCCTTGACCACTTATTTGTTTGATATGATCGGAACACTTCTTTATCTTCAAATTTATCTCCACAAAATCTCTTCAGCAAGCCCCGCCGCATTCCCTCCATACTATTTTTAATTCAAAAGCAGTGAAGGTATATTGTTGTATATTATTGCCAGTGTGATCAATCGCTTTTAAAAAAAGCGGGGAGATACAAACTTGACAATACTGATATCCGATATATAAGGTCAAATTATCACAGATAATTCTACTTAATGAAAAATTTATCTTAGCACAATCTATGGCCAATCCAATAAAAAGAATACAAGATATCAACCTACCGATGGATAGATCTGCCTTTTTATGGGGCCCTAGAAAGACTGGAAAGACAACGTTATTAAAACAGCAGTTCTCAGAGGCGTTTTGGATCGACTTACTTGATTACGATCTTTATCTGGAATTAAGCCAGACACCGACAAATCTGGGTCAGATAGTAAAAGCGCAAGATTCGAAGACAATCGTTATCGATGAGGTCCAAAAAATACCGCATTTAATGGATGAGATACATCGATTGATTGAGCATTCCGGTTATCGTTTCATTTTATCCGGTTCAAGCGCACGAAAACT
>JAAERC010000121.1 GCA_024230695.1 Candidatus Zixiibacteriota bacterium | reverse complement strand
CAGATCTGGAAGCCTCAAAAATATTTATAAATAATCGATCAATGGTGCTGGCGCCATCGCTGTATTCAAGTGCCTTAGATATTAGATTTCTATCTTTTATGTGGGCCAGATAATAATATACCATAGCAAAAGTCGAGTCATATTTTAGGGCCATTTCAAAATCATTTTGGGCATCGGTGCTGTATAATCTATTATAATTTTCGATGCCTTCGAGATAATGCCTATATGCCTGAGGTGAATGGGTCGTGTATTCGGCGATTTCGGGGTCTGGTTCCTGAAGGGCCTCAGATGGCAGATTTAGACTATTTTTTATTTGGATAGTCAATTTATCTATTACCGAAAAGATATCATCATTTGAATCGCCCTCGATTTTTTTCGACGCCAAGATATCACCTGTTCCTACTTCTATCAGTTGAGTAGTCACGATTATTTGTGGCGAGGTAGAAAGGATATTACCAGTAATGATCCATTTTGCGCTGGTTTTTTTGGCGATTTGAGAGGCAGTGGTGTTATTAATATTTTTAATACCTTCTTTATCAAGCAAACCGAGTATATCTGAAAGATGTTGACTTGAAATGATATTGAGGTATTGAGATTCAGATAGATCAGAAATTAATAGATTTGCCACAATCTCACCCAATTTTAGACTGTCAGATTGGTCGGCAAGATTATCAAAATACATAACAGCGAGGCGATTGCTGGCCGCAGTTGCTTCTTTTGAGGGTTGAATATCAATTTGCCAATCCTTTAATATCAGGAAAATAAAAAATACGGCGGCTATTGATATTGGAATAATTGTCGGCCATACTTTTTTATGAGTTGTAGTCTTTTTATTATTGGACGAATTGGTTTTAGATATCTCTTCAATTGTATCTCGTATCTTTGGACTATGTTCTAGAAGATCAGCTGTTTGTTTAAACTTACTTACTTTTTCAAAACAAGAACTGCAATTATAGAGATGT
>JAAERC010000120.1 GCA_024230695.1 Candidatus Zixiibacteriota bacterium | reverse complement strand
ATTATCTATGTCTGGCGAGGAACCGATCGCGAAAATGGGATCTATTATCTGAAAATTGACGGCAACAATGAAGTTATTCGTCTATTGGATGATTTTGATGCCAGCTACAGCCTGATCGATAATGATGGTACAAAATTCTATTTCAAAACCGATCTTGATGCAGAAAATGGCCGTATTATTGCAATCGATATATCTAATCCAGCCAAAGAAAACTGGACAGAAATTATTCCTGAGAGCAAAGACGTCTTAACATCGGCAACAATTATCAATAATCAGTTTGTTTTGACCTATATGCATGATGCCTACGATCAACTAAAGATATATAATCTTGATGGGACCTTTGATAAAGAAATTGATATGCCGACTATTGGTTCGATTTATTCCATTTCTGGCGAACGTAATGATACTGAACTGTTTGTTGAATTTGCCTCGTTTATATATCCAACAACATCATTCCGATACAATTTTGAAACAGACGAGTTAAGCGTTTATCATAAATCTGACGTCAAATTTGATCCATCCGGTTATGAGACCAAACAGATATTTTTCAACTCAAAAGATGGAACTCGGATACCTCTGTTCATTACACACAAAAAAGATTTGGTTCTTGACGGCAATAATCCGACCATTCTTTATGGATATGGAGGTTTTCAATCCTGCCAGACACCATATTTTTCATTATCAAAAGCAATGTGGATCGAAAATGGCGGAGTGTTTGTT
>JAAERC010000119.1 GCA_024230695.1 Candidatus Zixiibacteriota bacterium | reverse complement strand
ATTATCTATGTCTGGCGAGGAACCGATCGCGAAAATGGGATCTATTATCTGAAAATTGACGGCAACAATGAAGTTATTCGTCTATTGGATGATTTTGATGCCAGCTACAGCCTGATCGATAATGATGGTACAAAATTCTATGTCAAAACCGATCTTGATGCAGAAAATGGCCGTATTATTGCAATCGATATATCTAATCCAGCCAAAGAAAACTGGACAGAAATTATTCCTGAGAGCAAAGACGTCTTAACATCTGCAACAATTATTAATAATCAATTTGTATTATCATATATGCAGGATGCTCACGACCTGTTAAAAATATACAATCTTGATGGCACCTTTGACAAAAATATTGATATGCCAACCATTGGTTCGCTCTATGGCATATCGGGCAAACGCGAAGATACCGAGATGTTTTTCGACTTTGCCTCCTTCATATATCCCAAGACCTCATTCAAATATGACTTTAAAACCGGAGAAATGTCTCTGTACCGGTCATCCGAAGTTGATTTTGATCCGTCCGGTTTTGAAACCAAACAGATATTTTTCAACTCAAAAGATGGCACTCGGATACCTCTATTCATTACACACAAAAAAGATTTGGTTCTTGACGGCAATAATCCGACCATTCTTTATGGATATGGAGGTTTTCAATCCTGCCAGACACCATATTTTTCATTATCAAAAGCAATGTGGATCGAAAATGGCGGAGTGTTTGTT
>JAAERC010000118.1 GCA_024230695.1 Candidatus Zixiibacteriota bacterium | reverse complement strand
TAAACATATTTACGAATGGGATGCTTGGGCCGCATCACGAATCAAACCGCCGATGATTTTTGGCCATGAATGTTGTGGTGAAGTGGTTGAAGTCGGATCTAATGTAAAAAGTATTATGGTTGGTGACTATATTTCCGCCGAAACGCATATCCCGTGTCGACATTGTTACCAATGCAAAACCGGCAATATGCATCTTTGCAAAAAGTTGGTAATTCTGGGCGTTGACCGCGATGGCATTTTTGCCGAATACGCAACAATTCCTGAAGTCTGTTGCTGGAAAAATGATAAATCAATGCCGATTGAAATCGCCTCGATTCAGGAACCTTTTGGAAATGCGGTTTATACTGTTATGGAAAGCAACGTGGGGACCAGAAGAATCGCTATTGTGGGCGATGGTCCGATTGCCGCTTTGGCATGCGGTATTGCCAAAGCAATGGGGGCGGCTATTATTTATAATCTGGGCATGATGCCATACAATCTTGATGTCTGTAAAAAGATGGGTGCTCATGTTAGTATTAATGTTGCTGATAAAGAAGATTATCGTCAAAGAATAATCGACGAAACTAAAGGCGGGGTAGATATCGTTCTTGACATGGCCGGAAACAAACCTGCCGTTGATGATGGTTTTGCGATTTTGCGGACGACAGGTACTTATACATCGTTTGGTATTGCACCGGCACCATTCGAGTTTGATATGGCCAACAATATTGTTTTCAAAGGTGCGAATATAATCGGTATTAACGGACGAAAGATGTTTGAGACATGGTATCAAATAAAAAACATCCTTGATTATAAATTGGTCGATCCAAGTCCGGTTATTAGTCATGTTATGCCGTTTACAGATTTTATCAAAGCAATGGAAATGGCTGTTGCGCCTGATGTTGATACATCCAAAATCGTTTTAACTATGCCCTAAACCATTTCTTATAAAATTAAGACTGCCGATGGCCTAAAATTGCCAGTGGCAGTAAAACTGCTGATGGCAGTGGAGGACAGTATGGCTTTTGGAAAAGCACAAAAATTTTATGCCGAAACTCTCGCTAATATAAAAAATGACGGACTCCTTAAAGAAGAACGTTTTATTCATTCATCACAGTCTGCCGAGATCAAAGTCGAATATCCCGAAGGCGGCGAGGCGCAAAGTGCCATAAATATGTGCGCCAATAATTATCTTGGTTTGTCATCACATCCAGATGTTGTCGCGGCGGCACATGCGGGGCTCGACAGTCGCGGTTACGGGATGTCATCGGTGCGGTTCATTTGTGGCACGCAGGATATTCACCGTGAACTCGAGGCCAAAATAAGCGATTTTCTTGGCATGGAAAAAACTATTCTGTTTTCATCATGCATGGATGCCAACGCCGCTGTCTTTGAGGTGCTTCTTGACAAGAACGATGCAATAATTGCCGACAAACTGATTCATGCTTCACTTATAGATGGTGTGCGGTTATGTAAAGCCGAACGACATATTTATGATCACTCCGATATGGCGATGCTCGAAGAGAAGTTGAAAGCAACGCAGGAAAAACGGTTTCGGATGATCGTCACCGATGGTGTTTTCTCGATGGACGGTGACTTGGCCAAACTTGATGAGATCTGTGATCTTGCCGATAAATATGATGCGATGGTACTGGTTGATGATTCTCACGCCACCGGATTTACAGGCAAAACCGGACGGGGGACTCATGAGCATTTTGGTGTTATGGGTCGGGTTGATATTATCACGACCACCCTCGGCAAAGCGCTGGGTGGAGCGTCGGGTGGATGTATCAGTGCTAAAGCAGAGATTGTAGATATGCTTCGGCAGAGGGCAAGGACCTATCTGTTTTCTAATTCGCTTCCTCCGGTGATAACTTCGGCGGCTAATAAAGTGATGGATATTATTTCCTCGACAACCGAACGTCGTGATAAACTTGATGAGTTGACCACATATTTTAGAAAAGAAATGGTCTCGGCCGGATTTGATATTGTTCCGGGGTTTCATCCGATTGTACCTATCATGCTCTATAACGCCAAGCTGTCGCAGGATATCGCCAAAGATTTGTACTATGAAGGTATTTATGTTATTGGCTTTTTCTATCCTGTTGTACCGAAAGGTCAGGCCCGTATCCGGACACAGATCTCGGCCGGGCACGATATGGAACATATTAAAAAAGCCATCGCTGCTTTTACGAAAGTAGGGGAGAAGTACAAGATCCTCGGCAAGAGCAAAGAAGAAGTTATTGATATGTACGGGGAATAAGTTTTTTAACCCACCGCTTGTGGTGGGTTTCTTATTGTAATAATTCCTTATAATCTTATCACCTCCAAACAATTACAGCGAAAATGGCTTTGTTTTGTATATAAAAAGATTTTGAGCCAATGGCTCTTTTCTGAAATTATGTGGACAGCAGATGGTCAAAAATCTTCGACTGCCCCAGAATAACTCAAACAGGAAAAATCCTTATAATCTTATCACCTCCATGTAATTACGGCAAAAATGGGTTCGTTTTCCCAAAACGGCCTTTTTGGCCGATTTCTTTGTAGTAAAATTGTAATTATTAATTTTAGTATTTTTTGTGTCATACAAAAGATGTATTGCGGAAAACAACAGTGATGTAGTAGTGAATTTGTATTTGGATTGTCACGGTAGTAAACCCACCGCCCTTCGTTTATCTCAGGATTTATATCAATTGGATAGGCTACCCTGTTTATCTATTTCTAATATTATAAACATTGACAATTATGTTCTGTAATAGCATTATATAATTAAATAAATCTACTATTTGTGGGGTCATTATGAAAATAGCTTTAAGGAAGTGTTTAATCTTTGTCACTGTTATATTGATTCAAGGTGATATTGTTTTGTCAGCTAATGACAAAATGGATCCGCCTTTCATTCAAGAGCTTGTAATAAATAATGATGCACCAGATAAAACATCTAAATCAAGACGTCCTCCAAATATTTTAATATCTGATAATATACTATTGTATGAAGATGGGGAATTGGGACCAATTCAAGCATACGATTTGAAAAGCCTATCACTAAAATGGAAAAATGAAATTCCATACGATTATGAAGCAAAGTTGTGCGATATTACAGATAGTCTAGCCTTTATATATATTGATGGAGTTTTTGGTAAAGTTGGACTTGCTAGTGGCAAAATGACAGGGATCAATATTTATAATGGCAAAGAAATTTGGTCTACTAGTGCCCCTTCTCCCTTCAAGCGGAGATATAAAAAGGTTTTATTGATTGAAAACTTGCTAATTTACTGTGGGAGTGAAAATCTAACGGTAATAGAATTAAATACAGGATATCTTAGATTAGTGATAAGATATAGTTTTCGTCATAGCAAAATTATAGATACGAAAACTTTTTTGGAGGGCATTCAACCTGATAGTCAAGACACGTGTTCAATATTATGGGCGATAGATGATAGGATTTATTCTATTAATCCCATTACGGGTGAAGTATACAAAGAATTTTACCCCGGTAATAATATTAGGCCGGTACCTATGCCTGATGTGTATTCGGGATTAGGACATGTAATAGATCATAACGATTACAGTACTGTTTGCTACAATTATGAAGTTAGGAAGCAAAAATCGCAAGTTTTTTGCGTGGATGTAACAGATTGGCAGGTGTTGTGGAAACATGAAGATTACAATATTGATATGGTACAAGTAGTTAATGATGGAGCATTAATATTGAAAGGTCGTGAAATAATAAAAAAAGATGCTCTTGATGGGAATGAACAATGGAAAACTAGATTGGATAAAGGTGATATTATAATTGGCTACGAAATTTCGGATGGGATTATTTATATATGTGATAAATGGATTGAAGATGGCAACCGCTCTGGTTTGTATGCCTTGAACATAAATACGGGCGATATTTTGTGGCATGAATATTTTACTGGGTCAATACAGAGAAAACCAGTTTTTTATAACAATAAAATATATATTATTCTTCAACCTGGTGGTGATTATGACCATAATGGAGTAATAAAGATTTACGATCATAAACAAACAGTATCGGCAATAAATAATATCAAGTAATCCGAACAATATAAATTATCAATTACCATAATTTTGAGAGATGAAAATTCCCTGACGTCATCCCCGCGAAAGCGGGGAACCATGCTTAATTCAAATTTACTACAACATCACACTTAATTCATATTCTCACTCATAAGTACTGAACATGAAATGTGGAGAATTATGTTTTAAAAAATGGCCTATATGCAGACATTACAGAATCAACATCGAATTGATAGTTTTTTCTCAAAAGTGAAGGAACGAACCCATTTCATTGTACTAATATGAAAGGGAATAGGTTATAAGGAATTTTGGAAATTCCCTTAAATTCCATCAGGAGGGGAATCTGAGACGGCACCGGGGAAAGCTGAGTTCGGGCAGACGGGGCGTCTGCCGCGCACGGAATCGGACAGACAAGAATGTCTATCCTACCATTGTAGAGAGCGGATAGTAGTAATATTTTTAAGTTTTATTTGTTGCATTAATAATGTACTATAGAAATATAATGAGTAATGGCAAAAAACAGATGCGGAATGTTGGTGTTAGTAATTATGATCTCTTTGAGCCATCAAATATATTTCCTGAACTGCAGACAACGTCTGTTCCGGCATCGCCAGACTTAACCACTCCCGAGTTAATAACTCCTGATACAGAATTAATAATAAACGAAGAGCCTGAAAAAGAATTGCCGAGTGAGATAGAGTTGTATGAAATATTCGATAGGTTAAATATTAAATTCTTCAATAATGAGATTCCTAGATTAAATATAAAATATTCAAAACGGATGTTGATTGCCGGGACGTATAGTCCAAGAAGAAAAGAGATAAAAATAGGGTGGAAGTATCATTTGATATATAAAGATGATATTGAAGATACGATGGCTCATGAGATGATTCATTATTTTGTCCCGAACCACGGACGGAAGTTTAAGGAGATAGCAAATAAGTTTGGAATTTCTTTGAAGGCCAAAGATCATCCTGATTTAAGATTAGCATGCAAGTATTTATATTATTGTCCCAATTGTAAAAGAGAATATCCGAGGCGAAAAAGATTGCGGATGGCTTCATGCGGAAAATGTACAAGCGGCAGAAGTTTTGATGCCAGATATAAATTAAAACTCAAAAAAAATTAAAAATATTTATATTTTTCACAAAAAAAAAGAGAATCGGATAGATTTAATCGAAAGTCATATTTTCACAAATATAATTAAGACAACAAGATAGCTAATATATTAAATTGTTTTGCCGAATTAAAAAAAGATCAATAAATAGTTATAAATTTCTTGACAGCAATAGAAATATGGCTATATTGAAAGGCTTTGTAGAATGTGAAACTGTTTAACCGGATGAATCCGGGGGTTGGAATGAAAACGTATATACCGAAAGTAGATGAGATAAAAAGAAAATGGTTTGTTGTCGATCTTGAAGGAGCGACTTTGGGAAAAGCCGCTGTTAAGGTTGCCGATATTTTGCGTGGCAAAAATAAACCAATTTTTACACCTCATATGGATACCGGG
>JAAERC010000117.1 GCA_024230695.1 Candidatus Zixiibacteriota bacterium | reverse complement strand
TGCCGCGACAAGTTTGCTTTTTGCCGGAAGTTTTGTTGCTGGTAAGTACACTAACTTTGATCTTGGTCCATTGTCAACTTCTCTGCTTCGATATATCATCGCTGTTCTGGCACTGTCTGTACTAATATTTCATTATGGTACAAAATCATTAATAATTCAAAAAAAAGATATTTGGCAGATGGCTCTTTTGGGACTGACGGGAGTGGTTGGATACCACTACTTTTTCTTTTCAAGTTTGTTGTACACCAAAGCGGCCAACAGCGCTATTATCAACGCCACGAATCCGCTTTTCACCAGCACAATGGCGGCGGTTTTTCTGCGCGAACGACTTTCAGGAAAAGCATATTTTGGTGTTGGGTTAGCACTTTTTGGTGTTCTTATTCTTTTGACTCGTGGTAATATAGATTTCTTATTATCGATGCAATTTAATCTTGGTGAATTATTGATGCTTCTCGCGGTTTTCTGCTGGGTCATATATTCATTGATGATAAAAAATCTTTTGAAAAAATACTCCGGATTCACAATCACATATTATGCTTCATTGTTTGGCACGATCTTACTCTTTTCCCTTGTCCCACTTGAAAACTTTTATTCAGCCAAAATAGTTTTATCAACCGCGTCAATTCTATCATTGTTGTATATGGGTGTTTTTGCCTCGGGAATTGGTTATTATCTGTTTAATCTCAGTCTCGACAAAATCGGTCCGACCAAAACGGCCAGCTCAGTTTATAGTTTGGTACCGATATTTGTTTCAGTATTGGCATTACTGTTTTTCGATGAAACAGTGACACTTATTATGCTGTTTTGTACTGTTTTGATAATTATTGGTCTGAATATGGCTCTGAAGCAAAAATAAAATATGCAAAAAAATACCGGGGGCGTTGGGTGCCCCCGGCATAACCAGCCGATGAATACAGGTGAGAATATTTTGATATTTTTTGATATTTTTTGAATTTATATATATTATTGAGTTTCTATTTTACCTCTATTTTTTGGCCATGCCATCGATCACTGATTTGTCATCATCGAGGACTTTGTCAATATCGAGAAGTATTTTAACCATATCGCCGATTTTTCCGATACCAAGAATATAATCGGTGTCAACATCGGTCCCAAATGATGGTGCATTTTCGATCTGGTCACCGGTGATTTCGAGCACTTCTGAAACTGAATCAACCAATAAACCAGTTGAAACAGATTTTTTATTATTACTAACTTCAACAACAATGACACAAGTCTGCTCGGTGTCTTTGGTTGTTTTCATCCCGAATTTTTTCCTGAGTTCCATCACCGGGATGACCTGGCCCCGAAGATTTATTATACCACGAAAATGATCTGGTATTTTTGGGACCTCGGTGATATCCATCAACCCGATAATTTCCCTGACCTTTAGGATCTCAAGGCCGTATTCTTCTCCGCCAAGCTTAAAAGTAAGGTATTTTCCTGCTCGATCTACTGTAGTTGTATTGACTTCGTTTTCTGTGGCAATAGCCTCTTGAATGTTACTCATTCCCACTCTCCCTCCACATATTTCTTTCTATTTGTTTTTTCATATTCATCGGACAGCACCTGACCAAATGTTTCAAACACGGTCCCAAGATATCCTTCCTCTATCATCTCAAAAGCATATGGAATAGGTGAGGCAAAACTGATCAGACCCCGTATCAAATCCTCCGAAATCATGGGACATACAGTCAGGGCACTATCCGATTTATTTATAATTATTTTATTTTCTATCATATTACCTGGAGCCTTTGAAAATATAGGCAGGCTCTTGATTTTTCTAGTGTTAAGAATTTCATATAGAAATGAGTTTTTTCTCGGTAATGTTAATTTTAGCCCATTATTAAACTGAAAATTTTTCCATACGGCAGTAACGGCAAGTGTTTCCTTATCCATATCTTTTAGTATCAGTGCCGCTTTGGAGATCGAGAAAAATTTACTAAGCTTGTTGGTCATCTCGCCAAAAAGAGTTGAGACCGGTTTTCGTTGTTTTAGTATTTTCAGAAGTGGGTTACAAAGGACCGGTGAAATATCCCAATTATTAAAATATTGTTCTTTTTTTAGATTTGAATAATCTTGTTCTGTAATTGCAAAATCGGTTTTCATGCCCCGTTTTTTTCCCCTTTTAATTCCCCGCCTAATGTTTTCCTAGCCTTGTTTGAATAAATTCGGCAGTAATGAATATCTATTGAGGGAGTATAAATGGACATCTAATGGATATGTGTTATATCCATTAACTGGATATGCCCCGTCTTTTAAGGACAGGTTATTATGGATAAAATTTGCACTTAACTTGAATGCAGAAAAGAACTTAAGTTAACATTATCATTGGCTATACCAAGTTTTTTGCGGATAGTCTTGCGCTGGTTGAATACTGTTCCAACTGATGTATTTAGTGTCGAGGATATCTCTTTTGATGATAATCCGTTTTTTATCATATTGCAGATCTCTATTTCTCGCGGAGTTAGCTTGGAGAAACGGCTTTCCATGTTATTAATAAATGGATGTGTAATATCATTAAGACTGTTACGAAGTAAAGTGGCATAGGTCTTATCACCAAACTGCATTTTTTCCTCAAGCTTATTAAGAATCGGAATCACGATTCTGTCAATATTAGACTGAGTGTGTACTGCTATTTGTTGTTTCTCTTTTTCTATCTGAGAGAGGACTTCTTTGAGTGTAATATTTTTTTCTCTCAATGTTTCCTGTTCAACTATCAGCTTTTCATTAGTATGATACAAAGCTTCTTTGGCCCGCTTTCTTTCAATATATCGCCCAAGTCTTTCAGTTATGGCATCAATTAGAGCTCGTTCTTCTTTGATAAATGGCCCTTCGTTTTTCCTGGGACATTTTTCAAGATAACAGACCTCTAATAGTCCGATCTCTTTTTCAGATTCCAGTATCTTTGAGCTCATTTTCCATTCAGTTTCTTTGAAATTGTCTGTTTTTATCTCTTCATTTTCAATTGTCAGTCTGGCACAGGTGATTTCAGGATACTGCAATGACGGCGGAATGATGTCGATCACGCCCTGCAAAATATCATAATATGAATACTCTGGGTTTTGGATAAGTTTTGAGATACTGTAAAGACATCCTAATTCTTTTACCCGCTCCTTAAGATCAGAGGTTCGTCTTTGTAATTTTTGTTCCATCTTTTTGCGGTCGGTAATATCCTCTGCCGAAAACAAGACGCCTGTTATTTTGCCATCAATATCCCGGATCACCGTATTATGAAACGCGATCAGTCTTTCATTGCCGTTTTTTGTCAATAGAATATTTTCATAAAACTCAACCGGTTTTATATCGCCCATAATTAGCCTGGCAAAAACACCTCGTATTTTTTCCCTTGATTTTTCAGGAACTACCATATCGAACCAATTTTTTCCAATCAGTTCATTTTCTTTGTGACCAAGGATCTCATATCCCTTCTTATTTATCAGAGATATAGTCTCATCTGCATTTACCACGGTAAACATCACGCCGGCAATATTAAGATAATTTTGTGCAATATCTTTTTCTGCCTTAATTGCTGTTTCAGCGTTTTTGCGTTCGGTGATGTCTATGGCAAAATGCAGATATACCTCATCATCAACCGGGATCCAAAATGTGTCCCAGATCCTGTCAAAGGCATATACTTCGGAATCATTCTGTAATTCATCTTCTGAAAATGTTTCATCAGCCAAACAAAAAGTACATTTTGTCCCCGCCTCTGGAACACAATTGTTGAGTTCAATAAATTCCCTGTCTTCTTTAGGAATATATTCGGTATGCCCAAAACTTTTCCAGCAGAAACCTTCTTCTTCAGCACCGGCATCTCTGGCAACTTTATTGGCCGCCACAACAACTCTGTCTTTTTTAATCAGCATAGCCGGGAATGGTAAGCTGTCCAATATAATTTGAGTCAATCGATTTTTATCAACCAACTTATCCTCGGCTAGTTTTCGTTTTGTTATATCGCGCCCATTGACCATAAATCCTTTGATGTTATCATTTTGATCCCTATACGGATAGTAGGATATCTCCATAAATTTTTTACCCGAGGTCGGGAAATCAAACCAATCCTGATAGTTTATATGTTCTCCCTGAAGGCATTTTTCTGCATTTGGTTTTATTACCGTTTCAAAGAACTCTACTCCAAATACTTCGGCCACAGTCAAGCCGACTATTTCGCTTTGAGTTTTATCAAAAGCCGTTACATATTTCTCGTTGGCGGCAAGATATCTGAAATCATTATTTAATAATGCCAGCATATCATCGGAACTTGAAACGATCTGCTCATACTGTCGAAGTTCTTCCTCGGCCTGTTTATTTTTGGAAATATCCATCAAGACACCGTTCCAGACAATATCGCCGTTTTCCAGCAGATTAGGATTGGAACTGCCTTTGATCCAAATGGTATTATTTTGTGGTGTCACTATCCTGAACTCAAGCTCCCACTGAGATAATGATTGGCTTGACTGCTCGATAGATGAAGCAAACTTTTTTTGGTCGTCGGGGTGAATATAATCAAACATCTTATTGGCATCATCAATCAATATCTCTGGTTTTATGCTGAGAAGATCCTCGATCATTTGACTCATATATGAAAAAGAGAATTCACCCTTTTTGCTTATCACAAATTGATATACTACTCCTGGAATACTACTGACTATCTGACTATACCGCTTTTCATTTTGTTTTAATGCTTCTTCGGCTTTTACCCGTTCGGTGATGTCTTCTACTATTCCCTTATAATGAGTGATATTGCCCTGTTTATCTCGCTGAATAAAGGTCCAATCACTGACTATTCGTGGTGTACCATCTTTGGTAATAATTCTATAAGGTTGATGAATAAATTCAGTATTGGTTTTATTGGCACTAAACTTTGCTACTTCATCTGCCACTTGTTGAAGATCATCGGGATGAACACATTTATTGTATGAAACGTCGCCTGATAAAAACTCTTCGGCAGTATATCCAAAAAGTTTTTCAACATTTTGAGTAACAAATTCAACCGGCCATCCTTCAATATTTTTCCATGTAAAAGCTATTGATGAGCTTTGATTGATAATTGTATAGGCCTCTTTTAGTTTTTCCTCGGTTGATTGAGTCAAGCCATTTAAATCAATATCCTCCAAACGGTTGTTTGGCAGACTTATTTTCTGTTTATTTATAGTATTTTTCATAGTTTTCCTATCGGCACAACTGTTCAAAATCCATACAGTTATATGGGATTATATCTATATAAATGTATCAAAAGAAAAGAGGTATTGTCGATATTAAACCTATGCCCAGCTATAATAAATATAGAAGATGGGCGAGTCCTTTTCAACAATCCGGTTTTACTCTGGTCGAGTTGGTTGTTGTTATTGTAATTCTTGGAATTTTATCCAGCGGCGCGGCAGTTCATTATCAGGATCTTACAGGACACGCCAAAACAGGTTCTTTGAGATCATCACTGGGTGCAATACGCGAGGGGGTAACCAATTGGCGAATGGAAAATATTATAAAAACCGGGTCAGATAGCTATCCTAGTCTGGTAAATTTGGCAACCCCTGGGGAGATTCTTCTTTTCAATATGCCAAAAAATCCATATCAAAGTGAAAATAATGCTCCTGATTCAATTGTAACCGGTATAACTAAGGGTACCATAGTTGGAACACGCGGAGGTTGGGCCTATAATCCAACAACTGGTGAGATCTGGGCCAATACTAATACCGATATTCCTGTTACATGTAAAGATCTTGATGGTAAACTTGACGAGAATACTTGGTAAGGATTATTCGAGTTACGTCCGACCTACTTCATTTCAAAAATACTCGCCGAAATATGAATAAAGGTAGCTGAGATACATGTACCGCACAAACCGACCGGCGGCGGTTGCAATAAAAAACAACGGCACCGGAAAACGTTTAAATCCGCAGGCGGCATAAAAAACATCACATGGAATAAGCGATGCATTCCCAAGAAACAGAATCAGTGTGATATATTTTTTCGATTTTTTTGTGGTCCAGGGATGATTATGAAAATTAGGAAAGCGGTTTTTCACCCAATCCGAATCACCAAAATAACGTCCCAGCCAAAAGGTCACCAATGTCCCGACCGATGAACCCAGACCCATCACCGCCGATAAACGGACTAAATTTAAACCAAGTGAGGCTCCGGCCAGCGCATATACCCAGATTGGCAACATCAATGGTGTCGATGATACAGCGGTTAGTACAAAAAGAATACAGTCAACCCAGTTCTGACCATAATGAATAATCAGATCTTTACCGAATTGACCGATCTCATCTTTAAAGATACCGGCAATAATC
>JAAERC010000116.1 GCA_024230695.1 Candidatus Zixiibacteriota bacterium | reverse complement strand
TTGTTTGTTTTGGATATTTAATCTATAATTTGGCTTTTGCTTCATCTGGCGAATCTGGAGAAGCCGCCGGGCATGGCGGCGAGGTCGCCGAGGTTTTGCTTGGCCTTATTATTATTTTATTGGCGGCCAAATTGGGCGGTGATTTATTCGAACGATTTAAACAGCCGGCTGTTCTGGGCGAATTAATAATCGGTATGCTTATTGGCAATCTGGCGATGTTAGGACCGGAGATTTTTGAACCATTTAAGCATAGTCTGACACTTGACGTTCTGGCCGAAATCGGCGTAATAATATTACTCTTTGAAGTCGGTTTGGAATCATCGCTTCAGGAGATGCTAAAAGTCGGTGTAGCCTCCTTTATGGTCGCTACTTTTGGCGTTGTTGCTCCGTTTTTCTTAGGATGGGGAGTGGCACTATTTTTCTTACCTGATGCCTCTGTTTTTGTTCATATTTTTGTTGGAGCAACATTAACGGCAACATCGGTTGGAATAACCGCCCGTGTTTTAAAGGACATTGGGAAAATTCGAACTCGCGAGGCCAAAATAATTCTTGGAGCGGCGGTTATCGATGATATTATGGGACTTATAATCCTGGCTGTTGTGGTCGGCATAATTAATGCCGCCAATACAGGAGGAGCCGGAGTTGGTTCATTAGATGTTTTTATAATTGTTGCCAAAGCGCTGGGATTTGTAATTGGATCGATCCTTATTGGTAACATGATGATGCCAACAGTATTTAAGTTCGGAAGTAAATTCAAGGTCTCCGGGATCTTACTTTCGACGGCATTACTGGTCTGTTTTTTGATGGCCTATCTGGCCAGTTTGATTGGCTTGGCTCCGATTGTTGGTGCTTTTGCGGCGGGATTAATTCTTGATAAGGTTCAGTATAAAGATTTCACCGATCGCGGCGAACATTCGGTTGATGAGCTTATAGAGCCAATTGGCGTATTTCTGATTCCTATTTTCTTTGTAAAAATGGGAATGATGGTCGACCTGTCCACTTTTGGCGACACAAGTATCCTTCTTTTTGCGGGAGTGATGACAATTATGGCTATCGCCGGCAAGCAAGTCTGTTCATTGGCAGTTTTTGATAAATCAATAAATCGAATTGCAATTGGTCTGGGTATGATACCTCGTGGTGAGGTTGGATTGATTTTTGCGGGTATCGGCGCAAAATTGGTGCTCGATAACACTCCGATAGTTAGTTCCGGAACCTACTCAGCAGTCGTGATTATGGTTATTGTAACAACTCTGGTGACTCCGCCGCTTCTAAAAATGTCTTTGTTAAAAGGTGATAAAGAAAAGGAAAAGATTAAAGCAGAAGCTTGATTTTAGAGTAGTAGGAGCAGTGTGCTCCAAGAGATTTGGGGCAGGCGAGGGCGCCTGCTTCAATAAATGGTCTTAGCATATTTGTCAAGATGATATATAATCAATCAAAGTACCCATAGCCCTTTGTTTATCTCGGGATTTATAACAAGCTGTGGGCTATCCCAGCCATTACCGTTTTATATGAATAAAAGAAAATTCATCCGGGCCATCTATTTCATCAATTAAGAATCCATCTGAGTTATAGGGTATTTCTAACTTCTTTAATGGCGAGAAAATAGCGTCTAAAATTGACATCTCTTTAGAATTAGCATAATATAAAATTGCCCTATTAGGTTCCCTTTTAGAAATAATTGGACTCTCCAAGGAATCCCCGCTTTGATCCACAATATCCAATGTGGGAAATATCTCAAAATCTTCGTTTGCTTTATATATCACAAGTTCATGCGAAATATCATTTTCTGTGATCAACCTTAGAACACCAGCTAAGCTATCCGAGTAAGTGTATAATGAATCAGTAGTAATTGCCTCAGGTGAATAGAATCCAATTAGGTGAGATCCTCCATTAGAATCGTAATATCTTTTGGCTGGTATTGTAGTATGCATTAGATATTTGGCTGAAACTAAATCATAATAAATATATGTGGGTTCTGCGGAACAGCAACTATAAGATATAAAAGAGACCATATCGTATTTAAACTCAGATTCTTCACCAAATTCTTTTATTTCCCATAAAAAAATAATAGAGTCGTTGGCAAAACAATCATAAGCCTTAATAGATATATGTGATTCAACACCTTCCATATGTACATGTTCTTTTTTACTTATAGTTTCTTCGATCAGCATCCTTCCAGAATTGCCAAATGGGTAATAGGGTATGACTTTAAAGGAAGTATTTGAGACCTCATACTCATATTTATCTGTAAATAGATTTATTTTAGAGGTTTTAGATTTTGTGATCGTCTCTGAAAGAACAGATGAAGCAAAAAGAAATATAATTATAACTAAAAAATAATTCATAATTCTCTCCCAAATTAAATGTAAATATTAAAAGAAATTGTAGGGCAGGAACTCTGCGATCCACCCCTTCTTTATCTAATCATTCCATTTCTCGACTTCCGGGATAATCCCATTATCAATATCTATTCCAATACCATAATTATTGTTTCCGTACGTACTATCGGTTTTTGACGGTGCAAACCAGATAGCATCGTTTTTCGCCACTGGATGATTTTCTTCTTTATTGTTTTCATCATAAGATAAATACAAATCGGTTCCACCGATATCAATCAAACAACCAAGCGATTTAACATAATATGTGTATGGCGCCAGTTTCCTCGGTTTCCCAAAATCAGCACGATACGAGGCTTGCCCCAGACCATCAGTACCTTTACCAAGTCGATATTGATCATCCCCGCCGATATCAATTAAAAACGCGAAAGAGCGGATCTGAGCCAATCCAAGAGAAATCATATTTGCTTTATATAAATCGTTACCGCCAATATTAATTAATAAACAATTTGCAAAATCCCAACCAAATCCGAGCGCCGCCCCAGCTGTTTCATAAAGCTCATGATTGTCATCGCCTCCTTCATCAATCAAAATAGCATTACAAAAATGCGCCCCCGACCCTTGCGTGAAATAGCAGGACTCATATCTGTCATTACCGCTTCGGTCATAAGCAATCCCGGTGGCAAACCAGTATGAACAACCCAGCGACCAGTTGCCCGAAAGGTAATGGTCATCACCTGAGAGATCAATTATGGCTCCTAAACCCCCTGCCCAGGAATGACCATCGGAACCATCACCGCGACGTCCACCGCCAAATCCCTGCACATTGCTGGCGTTTATATTGTATTTGGAGTGATAATCGGGTCGATTAAAAATTTTCGGGTCTGGTTCGCCTTTATAAAAATCATCACCGGAAAAATCAGCCAAAACACCGATACCACCGCCAACTCCGCCACATCCCTGACCATCACCAAAGATATAATAATTGTCTGACCCTTCGGCATCAAAACAAAGACCTATCCCAAAATATCCGCATCCCTGTCCGGAAAGCTCGGCTCGATATTTATCATCTCCTTTTTTATCATACAACATCCCAACCCCAAAGAAGCCAAATCCCTGTGAGTTATTTTTTGTTTGATAACTGTCATTGCCTAAGGCATCATATAAAACTCCAACGCCCATCACTCCGGCGCCGCAGGTAGAAATATCCCGGTCGGTCTGATAGGTATCATCCCCACCCAAATCAATAAATAAAGAAACCGGGTTAGAAATCGAAGTTCCCCCACAATTCCCGGTAAAATGACCGTTATTGCCAAAATCAATTACAAGCAGACTATTAGAGCAATCGAATGATTTAGTCTTATTCTTCTTTAAATAATCTTGCCCGAGAAAAACAATTCGGCCATATGGAGTTAATATATCAAAATAGGAATCGGCGGGAATTGCACCATAGAAAATAAGCGAGTCAGCAGTCTCTTCGGTAAGGGCCGCCGCTTTGAGAGCCGCATAATGAAGTGACGCATAATCAATTTCGCCGGCGATATCATCTATCTCGGGATAATAAACGGTACCATCAGATTGGGTCATTGCAAGATCACGAATGTGAAAAATCTTTTGCTTTATACTATCAGGGCAATTACGGAAAGCAAGTTTTTGCCAATAAATAATATCAGAAAGATTATTAATCGCCTTGGCGAGAATTAACTCTATTTCCGGAGAGATATTTTCTGATAAATGATTTATAGTTTTCTTATACTCCGGCCAATCGGCCTTCACCCCAAAAGTATAATAATCCGATTGATGCCCGGCCGACTCAAACAGATCTCCAAATGCTTTCTCAAGTGGTTTAATTGAATCCGAAATCGGAATAAGATTGGCCGAATATGATCTGAATCCACCCTGCTTGCGATCAACACCAAGCGAATAAGTCAGGGCATACAATGATATTGAATTAGAGTCAAGATATGCCGGAGCCATATACTTTTCGACAGCGTTTGCCATAGTTTTGCTATAATCGTATAACATCAGGGGCTCGGCAAAAAGATCATCAAACGATGTTAATCGGTATGGTGTATCGAGCGGGTAGCGGTTCCAGTATCCTTTTTGTTTATATCCAATATCAGCTCTATCCAGACCGATCGAGTCAAGAGCCATCTGAAGAATATCAGCCGGAGCTTGACCATAAATCGGTAAGCAGATCAGAATAATTATAAATAGAAAAAGACATCCTGTTTTTATCATCTCAAATCCTTCTGTTTTGATAATTCTAAGTTTATCAGAAAATAATGATCTACTCAACAACAAGCCATAAAAAAACCCCGATTCAAATTAAATCGGGGTTCAATATATATCCAGTTAATACTATCTGTATTTTCTGGAAGCTCTTCTTACAGTTCTCTTACGAGCTATCTTACGAGCCGGCTTGCGAGTTGTTGCTCTACGAGTCACCTTACGAGTGGTGGCTTTACGAACTGGTTTGCGACGAGTCGTAGCTTTCCGAGTTACCTTACGAGTCACTTTGCGAGTTGTGGCTTTACGAACTGGTTTGCGACGAGTCGTAGCTTTCCGAGTTACCTTGCGAGTCACTTTGCGAGTTGTCGCTTTACGAATCGGTTTACGACGAGTTGTCGCTTTGCGAGTTACCTTGCGAGTCGCAGTTTTGCGAACTGGTGATTTTCTCGCAGTAGTCTTACGAGTTACCTTGCGAGTTGTGGCTTTACGAACTGGTTTACGACGAGTGGTAGCTTTACGTGTTACCTTGCGAGTCGTAGTTTTACGGACTGGTGGTTTTCTCGCAGTAGTCTTACGAGTTACCTTGCGAGTTGTGGCTTTACGAACTGGTTTACGACGAGTGGTAGCT
>JAAERC010000115.1 GCA_024230695.1 Candidatus Zixiibacteriota bacterium | reverse complement strand
TCAGTAACAATCTTATCTATATGTGAGTTCCTCACAAAAAAAAGGCAGGCCAATCCGGTCTGCCTTTTTATGTATTGATCTAGAAATTCTAAACTGCTATCAATACTCCCAGTTTCCATCCGGCATTGGCGCTTCCATACCGTAGGCATCGGAACCAGTTTCATTTTCGATATTATATCCTATACCTCGACCACGAGAACCCTTACCTCCGGGTTTGCATGCACCTCGAAACGCCTTTTTCAATTCTTTGAGTTTGTCCTGTTGGGCATCTGTCAGAATAGAATTCATCTCACTTCTATGAATAAACCTCATCTTTTTCATTTCCGTCTGCAATTTACCTACGGTCTCAATTGCCGAAAGAATCTCATTGTCAGAAGCTTCATTCATTTTCAGATGACGAAGTTTCAGTTTTGCCTTTTTTAGTTCGGCTTGCCGGTCAATACGATCAAAGCCATTTTTTTCCATATTTCCTTTGATCTCAGAAATCTGTTTATCATTTAGTTCAAGCTCATCGGCCAGACGCAATAGCTTGCCCGCTCCTCCAAAATGCCCGCCCATCTCTGGATTACATAGTCCACGGGGAGCATCAGGAGCTTTAGGTGCTCTTGGCATTCCGGGCATATTCGATGATCTATTGCCATGATGCCCTGCCATTACTGCCGACACACCAAACAGTGTGATAACCAAGATTAAAAATAATTTCTTTTTCATTTTAGACCTCCTTTATTAATCATTAATTTCTGGGTAATCAGGTGATGGTGCTGATTCAGGAGCTGGTATCGCTCCAGGAGCATCCGGTGGTTTTGGCGCCCTAAAACCGCGGACTTGCTGCAATAACTCCCGTTCGAACCGCTCTTGAAAAACAATCATCCTTCCTAATTGCTCAGCTGTCAAAATACCCTGTAATTTTTTGAAGAAATTCTTTTTCTCTGTTTCAAAATCATCCTTTATTTTCATAATCGATTCAATTTTGTTCTGTATAATATTGTCAGATTTATTATCCTGGTCTAAGTATTCTTTTAAATCAGTGACTTCGCTTTCTATCTGTTCCCTGATTGATTTAGTATTCTTTCGAAATTTCGAAAAAGCTGAAATAAACAGATCGTTTTGATTATCACCCAAATCAAGAACCTCAAGGAGTTTTAATAATCTGAGACTTTCAAGATTCTTCTTATGCAATCCCATTCCGTTGTGGCGGGGATCGCCTTTACCACGCCCCATACGTCCTTGGGCATTAGCTGTGATTCCGATAACCGCTATCATCAGCAATAATAAAATCGTACTTGTTAAAAAGCGTTTCATAATATGTCTCCCAAATCCAAATTATTTTCCAAATACTCAAATTCATCAGCAGTCAGCTCACCTAACAGCTGATTACCTGCGTCAAAACCATTACTTTGCGTATAGTCATATAATAACAATCCAATGTACTCTTCATTTATTGTCTCATCTTCATCACTATCATCGTATCCATTGTCTGCAAAATAGTAGGCATTGGTCAGATCACTGTTTTCAGAATAATACACGCCGTATTCAAATCCGGACCAAAGCGACACAAAAAACAGGAAAACAACAGTAACCAAACCGGCTCCATAATGAGTTAATACGTTATAAAATGATACTGCCCGTCTTTGATACAGATTGATTCTATTATCAAGTTTCTGTTGTACCATCGCAAACCCAATAGAATCAAGCGGTTTGATCTTCATATCTTTTAACTCATTTTCAAGAGAAATATATTTGTCATAAAGTTTCTGACATTCGGGACATTGCTCCAGATGAATTTTATCATCGGCATCGCAAGAAATATAACCAACCCTTTGAGAAATTCTCTTTTTAAATCTATCGCAATCCATAACCTACCTGAAACCTTCCAGTTTTTTGCGAAGTTTCTCAATTGCTTTCTGATAGTTAGTTTTCACCG
>JAAERC010000114.1 GCA_024230695.1 Candidatus Zixiibacteriota bacterium | reverse complement strand
GTGTTTTGGCATTTTCAGCGGCATAATTGGTTGTATCATCCAGATCGACATAAAAATCAGCAAACGGGGCGGCATAATCAACATTAGCACCTATCCTGGCATTATAATAAAGTTGAATACTTATTATAGTATCACCCCAGGTGAAATCGAACTCGCTCGGCTCATCATGATTACTTACAATTCGGCCCAAATCAAAAATACGGCCATAAGCATATTGATAATCACGCATAGTTCGCCATCGTGGAATAAAACCCTTTGGACCCGGTTCTTTAAATCCGATCAAATCTGCCGATGCGATTCCAATTGTAAACGGCTCATCGTTTTGTGATTCAAGCCAAATTCTGATAGTTTTCAAATAAGACCCGATTGGGAAAAGCCCCGCATCGAAATTAATAATTGTGTCTGCTATATGTGTATCATCTAATGGAATACGATATGTTTTCCAGCCATTATAATTAGAACCAACCACTCGAAAATCACCATTATCCAAGTCGATTTTATATGAAACATATGAATTATAAATATCTAAATCACCCTCACGGTCTAAATCCTCGGTATCAGGTATCCCATACCTGTTCGGATCAAATACATTTCCCTCAGTGCCATTGATAAATCTGTAATCATTTGGACTGTCAGTGCAATCAACACATCTTATTCCAACGCCATTATACCACCAGTTGTCACCACTGGGGTCAGGATTTGTCGCTTCGTTATATCCCGGCTCTTCCTGATCAAAAAGTCCATCTCTCCCACAATCTTCTCCCTCATCAACTAATCCATTAACCATCATAGAAATAGGATGTGGCTTATCTTCGGTGTCCAGTAAACCATTGTCGTTTATATCTTCAGATATATGACACATGTCAATATGTATTATACCGGCATCGCCTTTAAGACGAAGCTCCAGATATTGCTCTGTATCATTCTCTACCAGAACAATATTTACATATTGCATAATCCCAGCCCAACTGCCGGATATATTGCCGGTGTCGCTGGGTGTATATTCCATCCAGATCGTATGAGTACCAGTCTCACCGGATTCGAGTTCTCTATCCCAAATATCATCGGTAGATATCTGAGTATATGGATTATACCAAATCAGTTTTCCTTTTGGATTTGATTGATCAAGTCCGACCGGTTTGGATGATTCGGTCCAATCTTCGCGAAAGATGCTGATTAATTCCTCTTCCGGTGGATCATCCTGAGATTCAACCGGTGATTTTACGCAAGCAAGATATAAGATCACTGAAGAAACAATTATTAGCATTAAAAGAATAGATTTTAGTTTCATTTTTAAGCTCCCACACAAATTAAATAATAAGTCTTGAACAAAGTATTTAAACTTGCATAAATATATGAAAATATGACAGTTTAGGCAAGGTCAGAATCTCGCCAAAATTATCAAAAAGTAGGCTTTACTTTTTAAATCAAATCTAATATATATCCGCCGAAAATGATGTTTGAAAATTGAAACTATTATAAAGGATTATTAGAATGGCAGGACAAAATTTAATAGAAAAAATCACTCAGCACTTCGCCGTTGGGTTGGATAAAGATCATGTCGTCCACAGCGGCGATTTTATATCGATCAGACCGGCGCATATTTTGACACATGATAATACCGGCGCGGTGATGAACAAATTCAAAGCAATTGGCGCCACAAAAATGGCCAATCCAAGACAGATGATGTTTGCTCTTGATCACAAGATACAAGACACCGGTGAAGAAAACCTGAAAAAGTATGCCTCGATTGAAGCATTTGCCAAAGAGATGGGAGTTGATTTCTACCCGGCAGGTCGCGGGATCGGACACCAGATCATGTGTGAGGAAGGATATGTCTGGCCGGGCGGGATGGCTGTCGCTTCTGATAGTCATTCCAATATGTACGGCGGTCTGGGATGTCTCGGAACCCCGGTGGTCAGAACCGATGCCGCGGCAATCTGGGCAACCGGACGGACCTGGTGGCAGGTACCACCGATCGCCAAAATCAATCTGATTGGTAAATTAAAAAAAGGTGTTGTTGGCAAAGATGTTATTATCGCGCTATGCGGACATTTTAATAACGATGAAGTCCTCAACCATGCGCTTGAATTTGCCGGTGACGGTATTGCTCAACTTTCAATCGACCAACGATTGAGTATTGCCAATATGACCACCGAGTGGGGTACATTGGCCGGATTGTTCCCGACCGACGAGGTAACTATCAACTGGCTTAAAGCTCGTGCCGAGTTTGTGGCCAAACGAGGGCTGTCCGGTGTACCATCGGATGCCGATGGTAACGGTACTCATCCGAGATTAAACGAAAAAAGAATTCAGGAGTTGATTGATAATCCATTAGTACCTGATGATGATGCCCAGTACGCTGCTGAGGTCACTATTCATCTTGATTCGGTCCAACCATATATCGCCGGCCCGGATAATCTTAAAACCACGGCCACCGCTCTTGAGATGCGTGATAAAAATATTAAGATCCATAAGGCTTACTTAGTCTCATGTGTTAACAGTCGGGTTGAAGATATTGCCGATGCCGCCGCGGTTGTTAAGGGTAAAAAGGTTGCAGATGGAGTAGAGTTCTATATGGCCGCCGCCTCAAGCGAGGTACAGGCCGAAGCCGAAAAACGGGGCGACTGGCAGGCACTTCTTGATGCCGGAGCTATCCCGCTTCCTCCCGGATGCGGACCATGTATAGGTCTGGGAAAAGGATTACTCGGTGATGATGAAATCGGTATTTCGGCTACCAACAGAAATTTCAAGGGCAGGATGGGGTCCAAATCATCCAAAGCATTTCTCGGTTCTCCCACAGTTGTGGCCGCCTCTGCCATTTCCGGGAAGATCGATCTCCCCGATGGCTTTACATCCACTGATATCAAAGCGGAACATAAAGTTTCTGACCGCACAGCCAAAGCGACAGGTAGTGTAAAAATATTAGATGGGTTTCCGGAGACGGTTGAAGGTGAATTGCTTTTCTGTTATCAGGATAATCTTAACACCGATGGTATCTTTCCCGGTAAGTACACCTATATCGATGATTTCACTCCGGAACAGCAGGCCGAAGTAGTCATGGAAAACTATGACACCGAATTTGGCAAGCTGGCTAAAAAAGGTGATATTCTGGTTGGTGCTTTTAATTTTGGTTCCGGTAGTTCCCGTGAGCAGGCGGCGACCGCTTTGAAATATCGTGGGATACAACTACTGATGGCCGGATCATTTTCCGAGACATATAAACGTAATGCAATCAACAACGGTTTTCTGGTGATCGAGATCCCCAAACTCGCCAATGATTTAAAAGTCACTTATGGTGAAGATAAACTGACGGTCCGTACTGGAATCGATGTAAAGATAGATTTTGCAAAATCGATTGTGACAGCCGATGGTATGGATTACAATATTGGTCCGGTTGGTACCGCCGCTCAGGAATTAATTGTCAAAGGCGGTTTGGAAAACTGGGTCAAAGAGAATATTGGAAAGTAATCTTCTGTTTTTTGCATAGAAGATAATTCAAAACAAGCCTGCATTTATTTTATTTAAGTGCAGGTTTTTTTATTATAAACAGAATCTAAAACTTGAATGCTACAACAACACCAACGCTGTTTTCACCTACCGATCCGATGCCCAATTTCAATTTATCAGGAGACACTTTCCTCCAGCCGTCGGGAGCAACGACATTTGCGAGCAAGAGACCGCCTACTCCCACAGCCAATCCTGAAATAATGCCTACTACAGATGGAGTCAAGGGATCAACATGATGGAATACACCTAATCGGCGTTCCTGCTCCTTTTTTGCACTATTATATGAGTCGATTCCGACTATCACGCCCAGAGTGATACTGGAAAGTTTCCAAATTGTTCTGAGATCACTCCTATTCTGCCAGATTTCAAAATGATTGGCCGAAATTATGGATCCGCGCCAAACCAATTCCTGAAAGACGGGACTATACTCAACACGGTCATGAAATCCTACGGCATCAAATTGCAAATCAAATTCTTTACCACCTGCTAAAAGAGTCAATTCAACTTTTTCAATTTCTTCCAACAAAAGCGTGATTGTCTCTTCATTTGAATCAACCCCGGTTAATGACTTTAACTCCGAATCATATTTTGCAATATATGGAAAGGTATGTATATTCCCTTTACGATCAATTATTCTGTCAATTCTGAAATCGTTTTGTTTGGCAATATAAAAGGAATCATTTTTTGCCAAGGCAACAGTACCCTGAATAAAATTGTTCGGATTATCAACCGTTTTCAATCTTACTTTTTGCCCCACTTTTGGAGGCCAGCCGGATGCTGCCAGTGGATTATCTGGTAGAAAAAAAACTATTATGGTAATAGTCAGCATCAGCCTGAGAACTTTTATCAAATCAATCACTTTATACACCTTTCAATTGGCATTTTTAGCTTTGATTGTTTTATCATTGCTGATGTAATACTAAAATATAGGTGAGAAGGAAATTGGCGTCAAGATATAATTAATAATACATTGACCTATAGATGGACAAAGTAAAAAGAAAAAACAAGCGGATATAATAAATTTGGCAATGAGTATTATATTACTACTCTTTGTCTATTATCTTTTACAGGAATTACTTGGATGCAAATTGCCCGGCTAACCAACCAGTGGAAAAGGCCGCCTGAAGATTGTATCCCCCAGTATCGGCATCAATATCGATCACCTCTCCGGCAAAATATAGTCCTTTGATGATCCGAGATTCCATCGTCCGCGGGTCGATCTCTTTTGTACTTACCCCCCCGGCGGTCACAATCGCTTCCTCATATGAACAATAACCTTTGACCTCGAGTCTGAAATCCTTGAGCCAACGCCCAAGCCGTTTCCGCTCATCGGACGATATCTGGTTACTCATTTTATCAGGATCGATTTTTGTTAAACTACAACAAACCGGGATCAGTTTACGGGGTAATAGTCCCTTAAGCAGAGTTTTAAATTGCTGTTTTCCGCTTTCTTTTATATCACGAAGCAGACGATTTTTAAGTTTTTGATCATCAAGCGCCGGTTTGAGATCGATTGAGATCTCTACTTTTTTCTTTAATTTAACAGCTTCAACGATCTTGCGACTTAGCGAAAGAATAATCGGGCCGGATAAACCAAAATGAGTAAAAAGCATCTCGCCGAATTGTTCATCCTGTTTTTTATTCTCAACATATAATACAGCATTAACATTTCGCAGACTCACTCCCTGAAGTTTCTGGGCGGTATCCCCCTCAGTACGTATTGGGACCAGCGATGGCCGGGTCGGGATGATTGCATGACCAACATCTTTGGCCAATCTGTACCCATCACCGGTCGAACCGGTCGCTGGATACGATAATCCTCCGGTTGCGATAATAACCGCATCCGCTTGGTATAGCTTTGAGTTTTCTCTGCTTTTTCTTGAGCTACTCGAATATGGCAGTTTTCCAGTTGAGTTTGTTTTATAAGGTACTTGAACACCGATAATTTTTCCGTCTTTGGTCAACAACGACTCAACGCTGGAATCGGTCCGAATTATCACTCCACAACCCCGTACCCATTTATCAAGTGTCTCAACAACCTTGACAGCATCGTTATTCTCAGGAAAGACCCGTCCTCCCCGCTCAGATACAGTTTTGATATTCAGGTTTTCAAAAAACTCAATCAGATCATTGGCAAAAAATCGTGCAAACGCCTGTCTCAAAAATCGTTTTCCCGCCGAAAAGTGATTCAAAAACTCCTGGATTTCAATAATATTAGTAAGATTACAGCGACCTTTCCCGGTTATCCGCAGTTTCCGGCCGGGGCGGGATTTCTTTTCAAAGACGATCACATCAGCGCCATTTTGAGCCGCTATCCCAGCCGCCATCAAGCCGGACGCGCCACCGCCGATTACAATTACTTTATTCATTTATTAAATATGAAACTCGATGATATCACCATCAGCCAAAATATAATTACTTTTGACCTTTTGACCCTCAAACCGTCCCTCACCCCAGAGTTTGGCAAACTGAAGTTTCTGAGCAAAATCTTTGTGTAATTCATAGGCGGCATCTTCGACCGTTCCGCCAATAGGTAAAATGACCGGATCATTAAAATCGGGATCATGTCCGACTTTCTTAGTAAAGACCTTCATGATGCCCAGCATTTTATAAATCGCCTTTTTAAGATTATCCATCGTTTCATCTTCTAAAATCGAAGTCGGGACTACAACAAATTCCTTGAATTGTTCTTTTAATCTCGCCAATCCCTCTTCCCCATTTTCATCAAGATATTTATGGGCGGCAATAATTGCTTTTTTATAACAATATCTGGCATCCTCGATCTCATCGGGGATTTCAGGACATAACACGATTCTTTTTTCATCAAGTCTGGCATAAAAGGCTTTTAAGCGTTCTTCAAAACCGGCAGTGGCAACATCAACAACAATCACCGATATATCGGCCTGCCGAATAAGATTTGGAATGTAATTTTCAAATGTTTCTTCCGATATCGGCGGAGTGTCGATCAGTTGCAGTGGAACCGACTGATACATTGTCATCCCGGCCATTGGAAAACGGGTCGTATAAGGATAGTCTCCAATCGCCGGATTACAGTTAGTCATCGTATCAAGAATGCTCGATTTACCCGAATTGGGAGGGCCGATCAAAACAATCTGCCCGGCACCTTCATTATCAAAATGGGAGTATGGATCAACTTTGCGGGCGCCATGTTTTTTGGTGCCACCACTTTCGGTCTCTTTTTTTAGAAGCGCGATTTTGGCCTTCATCTCTGCCTGAAGCTTATCGGTCCCCTTATGTTTCGGCATAATCCTCAAAAGCTCTCTGGCCATCCGAAGCCTCTCAAAAGGGTCGCGTTCTTTCTTAAACTCGCGGTCTAAAGTATAATATTGTGGTGGCAAATTTGCCGGCATAAATTTCTCCTTTACCCAATTTTACTCAAAATGGTGGCAATTTTCAAGTGAAAAAATACTTTTATAAATTTTGATAGCGCTTTTTACTTGACCCAATAGGAATAGTGGTTATATTGATAATAGAGCTGATATTCATCTGTTAAATATCATTTCTCACTTAGACACATTAGATTTTTATCAGTATCAGATATGTAAAAATTAGATTTTATATACATTGTAAAAATATTCTATATTAACCAGGGAGAAACTATGATTACAAAAAGAGAGATCAGTTCGCGGATTATCTTATTGTTGGTTTTTCTACTTTCATTGTTTTTTGTGCCAATAGCCCAAGCTGATTACTGTGGTGATACCAATAAAGATGGAGAAATTAATATTCTAGATATTGTCAAATTGATAAATCACAAATATAAGGGTGCCCCCCCGCCTATGCCTGAGATCATTGGTGACGTTGACCAATCCACTACAATAGATATTGTAGATATTGTTTATTTAATTGATTTCAAATACAAAGGCGGTCCACCGCCAGATTGTGGCATCTTCGACTGTACCTCAGTTCAGGGTGTTTGTAAAAGTGGTGGAACCAGTTCTGGTGAAATTCGGCTAACAGCCAGCGACTGTCTACGCGATTCCGACGGCGATAATGGCATGTATGTTGAAATGATAGAAGGCGATTTATATGTATATCATGAGAACGCCTATTACAATTGCTGTTTGGATTACCGGGTAGAATTTGTTATTGACGGTTCCAGCATTACGGCCTATGAGTATGACGACGGCGAACCCTGTGACTGTAACTGTTATTTTGATTTGGAGTCGGTTCTTGAAGATTTGGAACCGGAAGAACTTACTACATACACGGTTACATTGATTGGAATTGATGGTTTACCGGTAGGAACGGACATTGTCGAACCCGAAGATTTTAATTACATGTCTCTGAATCTGGTAGGATATGATCTACAGGTATTTCATAAGAATGCATATTATAACTGCTGTGTGGATTATCAGGTTACCTATTCTATAATGGGTAATGGAATAAATATTTTTGAATATGATATTGGAACACCCTGCTATTGTATGTGCTTCTTTGATCTCGAAACAATAATTGAAGATATTCCAACCGGCCAGTATTTTGTCACACTGTTTGATTTTGATGGCGATACAGTTGGCCATGAATCAATAGAAATTGTCCCCTTTCCTGAGCTGACTGATTATTTGGCGAGCGATTGTATTGACAAAGCAAGAGTTGATATAGACTATTTATTTGACAACGGTACCTTGATAATGACGCACTATGATGCATATTTCTTTTGTGCGGCCGATTTTGAAATTGAGTTTGAAATAGTTCAGGACACACTTAGATTTTACGAAAACAATATTTCAAGCGGTATGACAACATGTAAGTGTGATTTCGAGTTATCAGCCACTATTTCAAATCTTCCGCCGGGATCATATGTAACTGAAATCTACCAAAAAGCTTCACCTTTTCATGACTATGAATTATATGATCGCCGAAATAAAATATTTGAATGATCATATTTTGATTATTATCACCCGGCTTTGATTTATAAGGTCGGGTTTTTTTATGCTACTTATAGTTTAATATTGCATAAATATTCCGATTGTACATTTATATGCCAAATTTAATAAATAATTAAACTGTTTAATTTTATACAGAAGGAAAATAATATGAAAAAGCTATTTATTTTGTTGATCCTAACATCTTTGGTACTTGGATGTGGATCATCGCGGCAGGTGGAACGACTTGCCCCAGAAACACAAACCGATTTAAGCGGTCGTTGGAACGATACCGATGCTCGTCTGGTAGCCGAGGAGATGATAGACGATTGTCTGCGCCGTCCCTGGCTGACCGATTTTGTAGCTTCTGCTGGCAAAAAACCGGTTGTTACGGTTGGAACCATTCGGAATAAAAGTAGTGAGCATATTGATTCCGAAACATTTACTACCGATTTTGAACGGGAGCTGATTAACGCCGGACAGGTACGTTTTGTTGCCGGACGTGATCAACGTCAGGAAATTCGCGAAGAACGATTTGAACAGCAGGATTTTGCCTCGCGCGAAACGATGAAAAAAATCCGGGCCGAAACCGGCGCCGATTATATTCTTTTGGGTGCCATTAAATCTATCACCGATGAAGCCGAGGGTGTCCGGGTTGTTTATTATCAAACTGATCTAGAGTTAATTAATATCGAGACTATGGAAAAAGTCTGGATCGGCACCAAAAAAATTAAGAAAGGCATCTCTCAAGGCAAAACAAAGTGGTAGTCGAGAATAAAACATTTTTATCAGGCAGATATGCAGGACTGTTAGTCCTGCTTCTGTCTTTTATATTATTGGTCGGTTGCGGTTCTCTTAAGACAAACAAGAAATTCTATGAACCAATAACAGTCGAACTACGAAATGGTAACTATGAGACCGCGGCAGTACAAATAGAAACTGCCCGCTCTGAGAAAAAATATCAGAATAAGGACCGTTTCGTATATTTTATTGATGCCGGTCTGGCGTAT
>JAAERC010000113.1 GCA_024230695.1 Candidatus Zixiibacteriota bacterium | reverse complement strand
TGGTTTTTGGTCAACATAAAAACTGGCCGGTCGATCTTCTGCCAGTTTCGATTCTGCCGAATGAGAGGTCTATACCGGGGCATCAATTAACGGTGTCTGGAGAATCGCATCCGGTTTTCAAAAGAACTCGGCCATCGAAATTTCTTGAATATGTTGATACCCGATATAAATCTTATCCGGCTCTGGTTTCACCATCTGAATCGATAGTTTTTCTTGATGATAATATCTCTATGCTAACAGAATCGAAATTTAAAAAAGGTAGATTGATTTACTGCGGTTTACCACTTTTGAAAATGTTTGAAAACCTCGATCTTGTTGCAATCACATTTTTTACCGGTCTGATAAATTATTCCGCTAAATAGATTTACTTTCGTATTCTATTCACCTATTTTGCTCCAACATCTAATGATGCTGAAGTAATGATGAATAAGGATAAGAAAATAAAAAATAAAGTTAGTTTTATAAGAGTTCGTAAATATTTAAAGCGCTATAAGAGATACCTGGTTCTTGGGACTCTGGCGGTTATTGGGGCCAATCTATTAATTCTTATTAATCCGTATATTCTAAAAATTGCCTTTGATAAACTTGAGGAAGGGTCAGAAGTATCGGAGATTTTAAATTATGCTATATTAATTGTAATTTTTGCGATAGCGGCTGGAATATTCAGATTTGCTATGCGCCGCACTATTATCTGGATGTCACGGAAAATTGAATTTGATTTACGAAACGATTTTTTTGCGCATCTTTTGAAACTTGATCCGACTTTTTATCATAATACCCGAACCGGCGATATTATGGCACGAGCTACCAATGATGTTGAGGCAGTACGGATGATGATCGGGCCGGGAATAATGCATATTGGTAACGCTATAGTCAGTACGATAATCGCGATCTCATTTATGATGTATCTATCACCCAAGCTGACGCTGTATTCACTTCTGCCCCTGCCAATATTATCAATCGTTGTTAATCGATTGGGCGGCGCGGTACATAAGCGATTTATGAAAATTCAGGAGTATTTTGCTGTCCTGACTTCACGAGTTCAGGAGAATCTATCGGGAGTGAGAGTGATCCGCGCTTATCATCAAGAGGAATCTGAGATCAAAGATTTTGCAAAACATAATAAAAAGTATATTGATCTCAATGTCAGTATGATAAAAGTGTTTGGGTTTCTTTTCCCGTTGTTGACGATGCTGGCCGGGACCGTTAATATGGCCGTTTTGTATTTTGGCGGTAAGGAAGTTATTGCTGGGGCTATCAGCTTGGGAACGCTGGTTGCTTTTTTTGCTTATCTAACGATGTTGGTTTGGCCGATGGTGGCGATGGGTTGGGTAGTTTCATTGTATCAGCGTGGGATTGTTTCACTTGATCGGATAAATAAAGTGATGGATACCGAACCGACCGTAGTTTCTTCAAATGATAGTTCAAACGAGAAACAATTTTCCAAGTCAATAGAATTTCGTGACCTTAGTTTTTCTTATAATGGTA
>JAAERC010000112.1 GCA_024230695.1 Candidatus Zixiibacteriota bacterium | reverse complement strand
TATGGCTTTGGAAGTAAATGAAATAATAGAGAATTTCGAAAAACGTCTTGAAGAACTCAATACAGAATTGATCGATCAATCAGTAATGAAGGATCAATCAAAGCTGAAAAATATATCTCGAGAAAGAAATCATGTTGAATCGGTTCTCAAAACAGGTCGATTTTGTATTGAATGTCAAAACAATATAAATGGCGCCAATGAGATAATAAACGATTCAGATGACGCTGAGCTGATAGAAATGGCCCGCGAAGAGCTTTCCGAATCAAAAACAAATCTTGAAAAAACCAAAGAGGAATTAGACCTATTATTAGCTCCTCGTGACCCCAATGATGCCAAAAACGCAATGTTTGAAATCAGAGCCGGAACCGGCGGTGAAGAGGCCGCCATTTTTGCGGCCGATTTATATCGCATGTATACCAGATATGGCGAGAATAATGGCTGGAAAATCGAGACTTTATCATCAAACCCCACCGGGGTTGGCGGTCTCAAAGAAGTCATATTTCTTATTAATGGCGATTCAGCTTATGGTCAACTCAAATATGAATCTGGTGTCCATCGCGTTCAAAGAGTCCCGCAAACTGAATCTCAGGGTCGTATCCATACTTCAGCGGCAACAGTTGTGGTTCTCTTAGAAGCTGAAGATGTTGATATTAAAATTAATGAAAATGAACTCAAAATAGATGTTTTTCGATCCTCCGGACCAGGCGGGCAGTCGGTTAACACAACTGATTCGGCCGTTCGTATCACACATCTGCCTACCGGGACAGTCGTTACTTGTCAGGATGAAAAATCACAACATAAAAATAAGGCCAAAGCAATGCGGGTTCTTCGTGCACGTCTTTTGGATAGAGCCATTGAAGAACATGATAAGGAAATCGCTCAGGAAAGACGCGCGTTGGTATCAAGCGGAGATCGTTCAGCCAAGATCCGTACTTATAATTTTCCTCAATCAAGAGTTACCGATCATCGGATTGGCTTG
>JAAERC010000111.1 GCA_024230695.1 Candidatus Zixiibacteriota bacterium | reverse complement strand
GGAGAAATTGGTGATGTCATTGAAATTCCGATTTTTACTAATAATACTATTCCATTAGATAAAATTGTGATTCCGGTAACATATTCAGGAGATATAAGACTGGCATATGATTCATGCTCGACGCTGGGATGTCGTAGTGAAGGATTTATTGTATCAGGCGGCTCGATTGGAAGTGGTTTTCTCTCATTTGAGCTAACGGGCGATCTTATAGTTTTGGAACCGGGAAGCGGCCCTATATTGAAAACATATTTTACTATATTGTCAGGAGAAAATAACCAAACAACCACCATTTATACAAAAAATATCGGTACCATATATCCGTTGTTCAAAAACAATACCAATGGATTAGAATATAATCCTGCTCCAAAAGCGGGCATTGTATATTTTCGGGGTACTTATGGTGATACCAATAGCGATGACAATATTGATATTCTGGATATTGTTCAGATTATTAATTATGTGTATAAAGATGGCCCTGACGCGATCCCACCTCATGTTGCCAATGTTAATGGTGACCAGTCGATTGATATTCTTGATATTGTTTATTTGATTAACTATATCTATAAAGGCGGTCCTGCCCCGATGGCATTATAATGCTTTTAAGCTTACTTCAATAGGATGTATTACTTCGCCATATCAAGGCGTCATCTGATTTTCAAAGGTTCAGACAATTATATATTGACCGAACAATAGATAAGATACGTATAACTATACAGAAAAGGTCAACTGCAATTTGATTGTGAAAAGACTTATGATGTGGAAAAGTTTGAAAAAAACAATTATAGTCACAACTATGCTATTTTGTTTATTCGGAACGGCTTCGGGAATCGAATTTAATCTTCTGATTGACGAGGAGTTTGAATTTTATCATCCCGGTTTTGGCAGTTTTTTCTATCAGTGCGAAGAAGATATCGCGATACAGCTTCAGATGGCAAATAATGACAATATCGAATGGTGTGCATATAGTATGCCTCTTCAAATATACGGTACCGGAATGATATCCTCTGTAACATGGGTCGATGCCGGCGGAACGATGGAACCCTCGATTGTTCGCATGAATGGATTTGAGATGGGCGGCGGAATCTGGAGTACTATAAACGGTATTTATACCTGGAGCTGGGATGGTGATCTTCCTGATACGATGAATCATACTGTCATGGGTTGTATGGGCTCATCGGCTACCGGCTGGTTACCGGAAATGGATCAATTAACGACTTATCTGGAGTTTCACCTGAATGTCTCGCTAAACGACGGTGATACCGGCTCCGTTTGCATTGATTCGGTTTCGGAGTCTTCAGATAGCAGGTATGACTGGCTCTTTTCAATTCCCCAGAATTTTGACGGACCATACTGTTTTCAATTTACTACATCGCCTTGCGGAGACGCCAATCTTGATGGTATGATAAATATTCTCGATGTTGTCACTATTATAAATTATAAATATAAAGGCGGCGCCACTCCGCTACTGTTGGATTTATGTAATGTCAACAATGATGAAGTTATAAATATTCTCGATATTGTTGCGCTAATTAACTACAAATATAAAGGCGGTTCCGATCTGAACTGCCCAACCCCGGTTAAGTAAATATCTGATTGTATTTTAAGCATTTCTTATAGATATTTAGTACTTGACAAAATCACCCAAAACGCATTAATTATAATAGAGTCCGCAATATTAAAGCACAACTGCGAATTGTTATACCTATGTAGTCAGAAAAGCCAAATGTGTAAAAATATTTGATTCTAACAAATAGGTCGTTATAGAAAAAAATAAGTCTAACTTAAATACAATCCAGTGTGGGAGGATGGTATGAAACGGTTTACGGTTTTACTCAGCTTTTTGATTCTTATTTCTCTTATTTGCTCATTTAATCTTGTTTATGGTGTTGATTTTGATGTACAACTTGAACCGAATAAAACATTTGTCCATCCTGATGATATGAATACATACGCTATGGGTGCCACCAACATGTATATTGATATTTTCATGGGTAATAACAGCGGAGCTGATATTTTTGGTTTTGTCCAGACGCTTCGCTTTTATGCTACTAATGGCGATGGGACAAATATTGTTTGGCTTGATAAGAGCTTCACGCCTGAAGGCTCTATCGAAAGACTGAATGGCTGGGAAGATGCAACCTATTGGAATTATTTAAACGAAATCAATACCTTCAGCTGGGATGGCAGTTTACCAGATACGATGAATCATACTACAACCGGCGACATCACCTGGCCCGATGGTGACCCGACAACATCTCGGCTTCGTTTTCATTTTATGGTTCCGGTTCCCGGACACGATCCATTGACTGACATAGTTGAGATCTGTGTTGAACAATCTGATACACCAGATCCGACATAAGACTGGCTTTTTCCCGATGGTAGTCAATTCGGTGGTCCGTATTGTTTTGAGTTTTTGGGAGTAGTATATATTCAACCTTATGTTGTAGCCTATGATGATATGAATACTAGTCATGATGTTCCTTTTAATGGGGTTTTTTCTATCCATAGCTCAGGGTGGCCTCCCATAACGGGTGCCGGTGCAATAGACGAAAATGATAATCCTATTGGAACATCTTCTATTCTTCGATGGGATCAATTTAAATGGTTTTTTGACCCACCTTGTGATTGGATCAATGATGGATTGACCCACACTGTTAGATTTTATGTTGAAACCTATATGGGCATATTTCCATCAGTGCATCTATCTGAACCAATTCACCTGACAGTTACTGAAGGCGGGGCGCCGGAAATTCTTGAGGATTATAAATCTGACATATTGGTGCTTATTGGTGAAACGGAGGATGTTACCATTGAATTAGATGGCCCCGGAAACGATGGTGAAACCTGGTCATATACTGTATCCGATATAACATCAGGAGATATCTTTTTGGACAATGGATATTTTTCCTTCACACCTAACGAAGAAGATGATGGAACAATCTTTTTATTTACTATTCGTGTTACCGACTGTCTTGGAGGTATTGATGAGGCCAAGGTCTATTACTGGGCTCGATCGGAGGTATTATGTGGAGATTCCAACTATGATTCCAGGATAGACATTCTTGATATCGTTCAATTAATTAATATCCTATATAAACTAAATATGAACCCCGGGCCGCTTGAAATCAACGATGTTAACAACGATGGCGTGGTTAATATTCTTGATATTGTCACTATGATAAATTCTGAATATAAGGATGGTTCAGAACTGCACTGCCCGGCATGGGAATAAAAATAAACTGGAGATAGTATGAAACGGTTTTCAATTTTACTCAGTTTTTTGATTCTTATTTCTTTTTTTGTTCCGGTTTCTGCGATTGGGTTTGATGCAGTAATTGAGAATGTACCGGGGAATTTAACTACAACTCATGATGTTCCTTTTGATGAAATGTTTACTATCAACAATCCGGTAGGTGACCCAATATCCAATGTTGGAGCAGTTGATGAAAATGATAATCCGATTGGCACAGTCACTTTCACTCCCGGCGAATTAAGCTTTCAGTGGACTTTTAATCCCTCCTGTGCATGGGTAACCGATGGCCTGACACATACCGTAAGTTTTTACCTTGAAGATGCAACCGGCGGACATCTTTATCCAGAAGTTATTTTTTATACCAGCACTCTAATTGTAACCGCAGGTGAAGCGCCGGAAATTTCGGGTAATTGTATGTGGCCAATAGTTACAGCTGTACTTCATTCATTGACAGCCGAATTTGAGGTAACTAACCAAAGCGAAGAAGATATTTATTGGTCATATTTTGTTTCGCCATCAGCTCCTATAGGAAATGTTAAACTAATAGATGGTGTTTTTACATTCAGCCCATGCCCGGCCGATGATGGAATGGATTTTCAGTTTACCATCATGGCGACAGATTGTGCGGGACAGTATGGAGCATGCGATGTAAATGTAGATGTTATTTCGGGTTGTATGTTGATTTTCCACGATCCAAATTATGATGGAGATATTGATATATTGGATATTGTGTTACTTATAAATAATGTATATAAAGGTGGTCCAGCGCCGATGCATCCTCCCTCTGGAGACTGGAATTTGGACGAGACTATTGATATTCTTGATATCGTTTATATTATCAATTTCGTTTACAAGGATGGACCGTACCCAATACACGCGCCTTTAGATTGTTGATTAGCTATCACTCCATTTAAGAATTGCTGAAAATGGGCCTTTTTTGTACTATCTGATGTAGGCGGTGCCTGCTGTTTCAGGTGATACCTGTTTCAGGGCGAAATGGTTCTGCATAATTCTTCTATATAAAATATAATCTATCGCTATATCCGCTAAGCTTTTTTGTCTGTTCGCCGATACAATATAAAGATGTGTCATTTTGAAACAGGTGGAAAAATATGTTGGATAATTCCTACACTGTCGATAAAACAAATCGGCTAAATAATAATAACCCGCATGATGCAATCAACTTTGACGGCGGGAAACTTTTTAATCTCTGTTTGAATCTATATACCGGATTCCCGCTTCTTGACAAACCTCGAAATTATATTGATTCACTTGCGGATGAAAACGCGCAGGTTTTATTGATCAGTAATAACAAGTTTATACATCCGGAAAATTATAACGCGATCTCAATTGATACAATTATCGATATGGTCAAACATTCTACTACGGGAATTTTTTTTCAGCATTTAGAACCAAACCAATTTGAAAACCGGTCGGGTAAAACTCTTTGCTCGGCATTGCTGGGACTTAATAAAAACGGCATCAACATTTCTACCGCAATACTATTTGATTTGTCATATGGCAATAGTACAGCGCAAAAAGAATTTTATTATAACTTGCTCAGTACTCTTCGTGAACTTTATACGGACCTTTCCAAATCTCGTGCAGTTACCAATTTTCTAAACAATAGAACTTCGTATCGATATTTGGTCAACAGCAAAACCGGTGAGTTGGTTGCCAAACGGTTACCAGCCGGTACTGGAAATAATAATGACAATCTGGCCGAATCGGTTTTTCGTGAAATCCAGCATGGTGATATATCAGACGAACAGAGTCCGGCAATTAATAGTCAGGTCAAAAATCTCACGATGACACGATTTAAGCTTAGTCGGTTTGAGTACTTATTGTATTCATTTGAGATCCCGTCGGACAAAATAAATAGTAATACTGAAGATAACTTTGCAGATAGCAAATTATTCCGATGTTTTGTACATCGTATAAAAAACAAACTCGGTGCATTACAGACCGCATCCAGTCAATTGGCACTTCAGGAAGGAAGCGTTATAGATAAGGATGATATTACTCTAACTGAAATTATTCAATCCGAAACAGAATTCATTGATAATCTTATAACCCGTACAAAAGAGTTAATGGAACTTGAGGATCCGGAGTTTAAACAGTTTGATATAATAGATACGGTAAAAAATGTATTGGCAAGTAATCGTGAAAAATTTAGTAATAATATTAATGTTACAATACATGCTGATTCAAACAGCTGTAACATTATGGGTGATACCGTTCTTTTCAAAACAGCAATTGACGAGATCATCAAAAATGGATATGAAGCCGGCGAAGACATTCTTATCGAAATAAATAACTCTGATAAAGTAACAATAACAATAAAAAACAAACTTACTAAACAGATGTATGACACGCTTGATAACAAAATGCTTGATATTACCGAGCCGTACATCTCTCTTAAGCAAAATAAGATCGGGTTGGGCCTTTCTATTGTTTCTAAAATTCTTTCCCTGCATAGTGGTACAATTGAGACCAGCATTGAAACAAACCGGGAAATGATTATAAAAATAATCTTGCCTGTGCCCAGAACCATATCCCCTACATCCTTCATGGAGAAATCATAAAAGTGAATAATAATTTAAATAGCAAATTACCCAGAATACTTCTGGTTGATGATGATCTTGCATTCCGTAAAACAGTTGAGATCACACTCAAGCGAAACAATTATGATGTTATCACCGCTGTTGGTGTTAAGGAAGCCGCTAATATTCTACGAAATAGTAAGGTTGAATTGATTATTACCGATTTGAAGATGAATGATGGTACAGGCATTGAGCTTCTTCGTCAAGCTAAAGATATTTATCCCGAGGTTGCGGTAATCATCCAAACTGCCTATGGATCGATAAAAAATGCGGTGGATGCGATGCGTCAGGGTGCATATGATTATATTGCCAAGCCGTTTAAGAATGAGGAGCTTCTGATTCTTGTAGAGCGCGCACTTGAAAATAAAAATATGATCGAAGAGTTAAATGTTTTGCGCGAGGAAATTGCATGGAAATACGGTTTTGATAGTTTGGTTGGTGTCTCACCCGCTATGGAGCAGTTAAAACATCTTGCTAATAGAGTCGCCGCAACTGATATCGCGGTTTTGATAACAGGAGATTCCGGAACCGGTAAAGAAGTTTTATCAAAAGCGATTCATTATCATTCGGATCGACGAAAACATAAATTTATAATAATTGAATGTACTTCAATTCCTGAGAACTTGCTCGAATCGGAATTTTTTGGACATATCAAAGGATCATTTACAT
>JAAERC010000110.1 GCA_024230695.1 Candidatus Zixiibacteriota bacterium | reverse complement strand
TATGCTCTTTCTGTTTTGGGAACCAAAGAAAGAGTTGCCAATGTTCCTCGTGATTCGGTGTATGCCTATTACAAACGTTACTATGCACCAAATAATATGACGATGGTCATCGTTGGTGACTTTGATGCCAAAGAGGCACTGCAAAAAGTAAAAGAGAATTTTGCCGATTTCCCAAGTGGTTGGGATGCTAAAGATAATTACGCCAAACCACCCAAAAGAGATAAAGTCGCTGAGATAAGGATTGAAAAAGATGTTAACCAGGCCTATCTGATGATGTCAACAATCGGCCCCATGGTTGAAAGTCCGGATCAATTTCCTCTCGATCTAATGGCAAATATTCTTGGTAGTGGCGAATCAAGCCGGTTCTGGAAAAAGCTTCAGAATGAATTGGGATTGGTTTATTCTGCCAACTACAGTTTCTATACCAATAAGTATGAGGGCATGTTGTTCTCATTTGCCACTCTTGATCCTGAAAATCTTACCGATACTGAAGCTGCAATAAATGAGATCCTTGTTGATATCAAGAAAAACGGTTTCACCGAAAAGGAACTGCGCAAGGCGAAAAATGCATTAAAGACAAATCATTACCTATCGATGGAAAGAGGATTGGACAAAGCTGACAATTATGCACAGTATGATTCATATGTTGGTTATCAGTTTATAGAAAATTATCCCGAAAGTATTGAAAAAGTTACTCTTACTCAGCTTAATGAAGCGGCTCAAAAATACCTTAACACCGATTCATATGTTAAAACAATGGTGGTGCCGAAATGAAAAAAATGAAAAATATAATTACTATAAGTGGGATCGCAATTGTTACTTTACTTTTTATTATTATTGGATGCGGTGAAAGTTTTAACAGAATTAATACCACACCTGATGGATATGGTAAAACAACTCTTGCCAATGGAATCACGTTTTTGGTTAATCATGATAACAGCACCTCATTATCTGCGGCCAGAATATTGATCGGCGGCGGTGTTTTATCGGAAACGGCTGAGAATAATGGTGCTACCAACCTGATGATACGGATGCTTCTCAAGGGTAATACGACCAATAATGCCGCAGAGATAAGTGAAGAACTTGATTTTCTTGGTGCCAATGTTTCAGTCGCCAATTATCGCGATTATAGCGCCATATCATTTGTTTCACTTACTGAAAACTTTGAAAAGACCCTGGACATAATCTCATCTTGTTTGCTTAATCCGACGTTTCCAGAGGATGAACTTGAAAAATTGAAACATGAAGTCGAAGGTGAAATAAAAACCTCCAATGATAATCAAAATCAGGCTTCGAGTAATCTATTCTGGAAAACAGCTTATGGTGATGCCGGATATGGATTACCGACTCTGGGTACCGCCGAGTCAATCGCCGGAATAACAAGCGAAGATCTGAAAACTCATTATCAAAAATATGTCGGTGGATCTAATTTGATTTTTGCCGTTTCCACTGACCTTTCGGTTGCGATGATTGCATCTATGGCGAATAATAAATTGGGTGGTCTTAAGGCCGAATCGGTAAAACTTCCAGTTCCTGAGCTGATACTTCAATCGGAAAAAGATGGGTTTATTTCCTATGATAGAAATCAATCATTTTTATACATGGGGATAGCTCTTGACCATTTGGCGCCAAATGAAGTCCCATATATTTTACTGCTTAATGAAACTATGGGCGGGACCGTTGGTTCACGGCTATGGTTCCTCAGACAAAAAGAAAAACTGGCCTATTCTGTTTATACCCAGTACGCTCTTAATAAATATAGCACTATTTTTAGAGCGGCCATCGGCACCGACACAAGTAAAGTACAAATCGCTTTGGCCTCGCTTAACAGAGAGTGGAAAAAAATGGTCGACGAGGGGCTCACCGAAGCAGAGTTAAATGATGCCCGGGTTAATATGAAAAACAGTATGGTCTATCGGATTGACACCAAACGGAACCGTGCCAATAATATGGCCTATTATGAATATATCGGATACAATTATCGTTATGTGCTTGATCTTATTGAGATGGCCGACAAAGTTACTTTAGAGCAGTTGAATAGTTTTATAAAAACTAAATTTACTGCCGATAGGAGATTTGTCTCGATCGTAGGGAAAAAATAGTAAAGAATAATTTTTGCATAAAAAAACAGGACAAATAAATTGTCCTGTTTTTTTCTTAGCTGTAAATATTCTATTTACCTAATCTCACTCCACAATCGGGGCAAAACTTATTGCCTTTGGTTTTTCTTAGAGTATGAGTTTTGGCACAATCCGATTTTGGCCTCAACTTCTTATTTATAATTTCGCCGCAATCGGGGCAGAACTTAAACGGCGCTATTTTCATTTCCGGTTTATGATACACCGACTGACATTTTGAATCCAAAACAAGACCTCCTCAGACCAAAGTTACAGAGCTACGTCTGTCCCAACGCCAGCCGCTTTGGCTTTATCATACACAAGTTTGGCCGTGGCAACATCCTGGATCGCCAAACCGTTTGATTTAAACAGAGTGATCTCGTCGTTGTTCTCACGAGTCGGCTTTTTACCGGTTACCACTTCGCCAAGCTCGGCAAACATATGCGATTTATCAATCGCGCCTTCTTCAATCGGAATCATAATATCGCCAGCCTCTTTTAGACAGGCTTCATAAGAATCGGCGATAAATTTGGAATTTTTGATAATTGTAGTATCAAGCTCACGAGCGTTTGGTGTATGGCTTCCGATTCCATTTATATGCGTTCCGGGTTTGACCTTAGAACCGTCGAATATCGGTGTTGCCGATGATGTTGCAGTGCAGATAATATCAGATTTTGTTACCATTTCATCGGGCGAGTCTATTTTTTCAATTTCAAGATTCAATTTTGCCGACATTTCAGCAGAGAAACTTTTAACGGCATCAGCAGAAATATCATAGATATAAGCTTTTTTCAATTTCCGGGTCGCCGCGATTGCCCACAATTGCATTTTTGCTTGAACTCCGGCACCAAAGATTCCGGCTGTTTGACCAACATCTTCACGAGCCAGGTATTTTGTGGCCACACCACTGGCCGCTCCGGTTCTCACAGCGGTGAGATAACCACCATCCATGATACAGATAACATCGCCGGTCTCGGGATCTTGAAGCAGAACCTTTCCGATAACGGTCGGCATTTTATGTTTGGTCGGATTATCTTTATAAACAGTAACGACCTTGCAGGCCAACGCGCCAAGTTCCTTAAGATAAGCCGGCATATAAAGCGACAAACCGTTCGGCGGGGTAATTGGTGTTCTTAGCGGTAAAACTGCCGTACCAGTCGCCAGTTCAATAAATGCTTTCTCGACAACATCAATACAGTCGGGCATTTCGAGCACTTTTATAACATCATCCATTGTTAATAATAAAGGCATTAATTCCTCCTGTTTATTTATTCTTTTTAATTTATATCATTATAGCAGATTTAATCCTAATTTGGCAAGGGAATTGACTTATTCCGCATTATTTCTTATCTTCGTGGATGTTTTTTTAAGAAAGTTCAGCTTGGGTTGGGATAATTTATTTAGTAGATACAAACACCAATCAGCTGGCTTGAAATATATTAAAGTATGGAGTTTTGATGAAATATATACCAGAACCTTTCAAAATTAAAACGGTCGAGCCGATTCGGATGACGACCAAACAGGACCGGGAGAAAGCGATAAAAGAAGCCGGTTACAACACATTTCTTCTAAAAAGCGAAGATGTTTTTATTGATCTTCTAACAGACAGCGGCACCAGCGCTATGAGCGATGCCCAATGGGCCGCTATGCAGATGGGCGACGAAGCCTATGCCGGAAGTAAAAACTTTTATGATCTGGAAAAAACAGTCCAGGATGTTTACGGATTCAAATATTTTGTTCCGACTCATCAGGGACGTGCCGCCGAACATATCATGTCGAAACTTTTGATTAAAGACGGCGACTTTATTCCGGGTAATATGTATTTCACTACCACCCGTCTACATCAGGAGATGGCTGGTGGCACCTTTGTTGATGTTATTGTCGACGAGGCCCATGACCCGAGCAATCCGCATCCTTTCAAAGGTAATGTGGATATGAACAAGATGCAGAAATTGGTCGATGAGGTCGGCGCTGATAAGATCCCATATGTCAG
>JAAERC010000109.1 GCA_024230695.1 Candidatus Zixiibacteriota bacterium | reverse complement strand
TTTAAGTGTGCCTGAAGATTTTGAATTGGCTCGGAAGATTTATGATACTATATATGATAAGGTAATTTCGCTTGGTGGTTCTACTACCGGTGAACACGGCGACGGCAGGATACGTTCCGGGCTTTTGAAAAAATTGTATGGCGATGATATCTTTAATATCTTTAGAGAGATAAAAGATACGCTTGATCCTGATATTACTTTTTCATCTGATTCAGGTTTGGATGTAATTGATTTCACGGAAAATATAGATTATAAAAAATTGGAATCATACTGTGCCGCCTGTGGTAAGTGCAATGGTTATTGTCCTGCTTATGATATATTTCGCCGTGAGGATTTTTCTCCACGGGGCTGGCTGAGGATTTTGAATCATTCAAAAAAATCAAATTTATCTAATAAAGAAATTGATAAGTATCTCACGTTCTGTTTGAACTGTAAAAACTGTGCTACCGTGTGCCCGGCGGGAGTTGATATCGCAGGAGAGATACTAAAACATCGCTCTGATAGTCCTTCAACCATAGCGAAAACAGTTGCCGCATTTTCTGATAATAAGACTTTATTGAATTTATCTCTTAAAACTGGCGATGTTTTTAGACCGCTTATGAAACGTTTGGATAATATTCCTGAACCGGCGCCGAAAAATCTTCACCAAAGATTCAAAAAGAGAATATCTGATACCGGGGAGGTCGCGTTTTTTCATGGCTGCGCCGACAATTTATTCAAATCAAATGTAGGCGAGGCTGTCTTTAAAGTTTTTGATTTCCTGGGGATAGATATCGCAATACCGGAACAAAAATGTTGTGGTCTTCCATATGAAATTTATGGCTTAAGAGATAATCTAATTAAAAAGGCCAAATATAATATTGACCATTTGAATAAATTTAATGCCGTAATTACCGGATGTGCCTCATGTCTTCATAAAGTGACTGAGTATAAAAATCTTTTTGAAAAAGATTCCGAATATTATTCCAAAGCTGAAGAATTAGCCGGAAAATGTTTTGATATTAGTCAGTATTTAAATAGTCTTGATATCGATTATTCAAGCTTTGCCACAGATTCTATTACCAAAGTAACCTATCACAATCCATGTCATCTCAGAGCATCGGGATTAAGTAAGCAACCATATAAGTTTTTGGAAAAAATCGGCGGCATAAAAATAATCGATCCAAAGTATGGAGACTCATGTTGCGGGCAGGCAGGATCATACGGGTATATTCACCCAGATGAATCAAAACAGATCTTTTCTAAAAAGAAAAAAGATTATGATGAAATCGGCGCAGAATATATAGTCAGTTCGTGTCCATCTTGTTTGATGAAAATTAGATCCGAGATGGGGGATAAGTTTAAAGTGGTTCATCCGATTGAATTGTTTGCCGCCAGATTAACAAAGAGTTAAATTGCTTTTAGATTAAAATTCAATTAAAATAGTATATGGCAGAAGAAGATAAAAAGAAAAAGGGATTACTGATTGTCTATACTGGCGATGGCAAAGGCAAAACAACCGCCTCGCTTGGGATGGTGGTCCGTGCTGTTGGATACAATTGGAAAGTTGCCATTTTCCAATTTGTTAAGGGCAGTTGGAAATATGGCGAATTAGAGGGAATAAAAAAATTGGCGCCAAATGTTGAACTGGAAGTCCTCGGGGCTGGATTTGTCGGTATTGTTGATGATGACAAACCGATTGAGGAACATCGCCGGGTCGCCAAAGAGGCGGTAGAGACGGTTAGACAAAAGATCCTTTCAGATAAGTATGATTTGGTTATTCTTGATGAACTAAATGTTGCTCTTTCACTTGGACTGATATCTCAGGATGAGGTGGAATCAATCATAGAAAATAAACCAGAGAGATTATTTCTTGTGATCACCGGCCGAGGGGCAGCAAAATGGCTCATTGATAGAGCCGATCTTGTTACCGAAATGAAAGAGATAAAACATCCATATCAAAAAGGTATTCTGGCGCAGAAAGGTATCGATTTTTAGAAATTGGCCTAAATTGTTATCATTAGGTATAGCAAAAATTGCGTTTTAAATTATATAACTGGCGATTATTATGAAAATTTCTATTTTAATAAAAGGTTAATGAGCATATTTGATAGAAACAAATGTGTTAAAAGCTGGTTATATAGTATTATGAATTAATATAGTTAATTTGTGAACATATTATATAATTGTAAGGGAAAGACAGATGGCTGAAAAAGAATATGATATTGTTATAGTTGGCGGCGGTCCGGGAGGTTTAACAGCTGGATTATATGGCGCCCGAGCTAACCGTAAGACGATATTAATTGAAAAATATATGCCCGGCGGTCAGATCGCCAATACTGAAGAGATCGAGGATTATCCCGGATTTGAGCATATTTCCGGCGCCGATTTGGCCATGAAAATGGCCGACCATGCCAAGAGTTTTGGATTAGAAGTGATTTCTGATGAAGTTAAAGAGGTCTATGTCGAAGGTGATTATCGCAAAGTCGTTTGTGCGTCAGGAGATATATATAAAGCCCGAACAATTATAATATCAACTGGCGGTTCTCCGCATCATCTAAATGTTCCGGGCGAAGAAGAATTTACCGGTCGTGGCGTTTCATATTGCGCGATTTGTGATGGTGCCTTTTTTAAGGGTCAGATCATGGCCGTTATTGGTGGCGGTGATGCCGCTGTTGAAGAGGCGATGTTTCTTACCAAATTTGCCAGTAAAGTGATAATTGTTCACCGTCGTGATGAATTGCGGGCCCAAAAAGTTATTCAGGAACGGGCTTTTAAAAATGATAAAATAGAATTTATATGGGATTCTGTGGTCGAAACTGTTAATGGCGATGAAAAAGTTAATTCAATAACGCTTAATAATGTGAAAACTAATGGAAAATCTAATATAGATGTTGGAGCCGTATTTGTTTTTATTGGATTTGTTCCTAATTCCAATATCACCCGCGAATCGCTAAAAAAGGATGAGGGCGGATATATCTTAACAGATTTCAAGATGGAGACCTCAATACCCGGAATTTATGCCTGTGGTGATGTTCGAAGCCAGCTTGTTCGGCAGATAACTAATGCTGTAGGCGATGGAACCACTGCCGCAGTGGCCGCCGAAAAATATATGGAAGAACATGGTTGGTAGGAATTAGATTAGTAGATAAAGAAAATCGAAAGAATTTGAAGATATAGAATAGAGAATATCTGAAATAAGGAGATTTTGCCGGTAAAATTTATACCCCAACATTGAACGACATACGTTTACCTGCGTGATTAGTGAAATAAATTGCATACTGTTCTCCGTCATAATTTATCCCTCACAGTACTGTCGAAGTGAAAACCGCCGAAATCGCTTATCAACAGGTTAGATAAGCGGATATTTGCAGAATATAGAATATAAGCCGGAAAATAAATATTTCGGTATAACAATTGCTTAATAAATTGGCAAAGCATGAACAAATTGCTAATTATGTTGTTATAGATATTGGGAGTGGTGTGTGCTGGTTTTACCAGCCACCTGACGTTAGAGTCGGGCATCCCCCCTCCACCACTCCCTTTTTTTAACCCAATATTTTTCAATCTCTAATCAAAACGTATAAAATGCCGATATAGTCCATAATTGTTATAAGGATTTATTGGTAATGGCAAAAATCAAGACTCCTGGTCTTTTGCTCAGGATTTCTCATTTGATCCTGATTCAAATATTTTTTATTTTTGCGGCATTGGCGTTAGTGCTGTTTTACCCGCAGGAATCAGATATTCCAGCTTCCGATTTATCGGAGATTGAACAAAGGTGTAACCTTTTTTCATCGCAATTGAGTAATCTCCTCGCCAATAAATCATTGTCTGAAGGACTTGATTCTGTCACAAGTGAATCATTAAAAAATATTGCTCAGACAGATAACCAGCTCATTTCATTGGAGCTTTATACAACCGTTTCACATAAAACTTATAAGAAACTTTTCTTTTATGAGAACCGGTCTCATCCCGATTATGATTCAATTCTTATGGCAAAAGAGGAATTCGCCTTATTTGCTAATAATCAGCTATTTGAGAATGAGCACAAAAAACTGCATTGGTCATCTTGTAACAATATTATTACAAATATGACAGTACATGCGGCCAGTGATAGCAAATATGTTTTAGTGACTCATACATCCAGACCAGAATTGATTATTGCCGAGAATGCCAAAGGGTATCTTTTATTATTGCTTTTTTTGATTTCTACTTTGATTTCATTATTAA
>JAAERC010000108.1 GCA_024230695.1 Candidatus Zixiibacteriota bacterium | reverse complement strand
TTGGGACCAGGGTGATTATCTCACCGATACCAATGGTAATGGAGAATTTGATTATGAGAGAAGAGATGTAATCAATGAGCATCAAGCTGAGTCATATACCGATGGTGATCAAAGTTTAGGTGAACCATTTACTGATGTTAATAATAACGGTATATATGAACAGGGTATTGATGTTTTTGTTATGTCTGCTGATGAGACTATAAATCAGGATTTGGATAGAAACTCTCAATATACTCCTCCTATAAATGATTTTTGGCAACCGGGTATTCCTTTTATTGATTTTAATGGGAATGGTCTGTTTGATGGCAGGAATTATCAATATGATGTTGGTGAACCATTTACAGATGTTAATGGTAATGGAATATATGATTATGGTGGTTCGACCAATTTCTTGAATGTTGGGAATTATGAAGCTGTCACTGTTTGGCATCATCGACGAATTGAACAAACGTCGCTTGAGGGCAGAGTTTATCTCCAGCTCGGGAATCATGAATTAAAAGCTGGTGTTGAGTTAAAGGAAGAGCATATTCTCAAGCAGGATATTCGATCATTGGAACAGCCATATACTGGCCGTGATGATGGTGGTTTATTCCCGGGTAGAGGCGAACTAAGAGATTTTTATGACTACTGGCCATGGAGCGGCACGTTCTATTTTCGGGATAATCTGGAATATGGTTCAATGATCGCCAGTCTCGGATTCCGGTATGATTATTTTATTCAGACAAGAGGTCTTGAAAGTATTGCTATGAATGATGACCTTGGAAGTGGCGTGATCTATGGTGATCGAAACAGGATATCACCTCGTATTGGTTTCTCATATCCTATTTCAGACAAGGCCAAAGTTCACTTCAACTATGGCCACTTCTATCAGCTACCATCTTACACTTATATGTTTAGTCGGAATACGACTTCAACAACTACCAGAGATGTTGTTGGTAACTACAATCTTGATTATATTAAGACAATTCAATATTCATTCGGTATTAAGTATGCTATGAGTGAGGATTATACAATTGATCTTTCTGGATATTTCAAGGATGAATTTGATAAAATTAACTCCGCGAATGTCCAGCTTGGTGGCGGTGCCTTGGTTGTTCAGCAATATCAAAACCGTGATTATGGTAGAAGCCGCGGATTTGAGGTCACAATTGAAAAACGAGGCGGTCGTCTTGTAAATGGCATGGTTAATTATACATATGCGTTTGCCTATGGAAAACAATCTCAAACAAGAGATACTTACTGGGATGATTTCTATTTGAATCGCGAATCACTGTCTGAAAAGCCGCTTGATACGGATGTTAGGCATCAACTGAATTGCGGAATTCAATTAGTAATTCCTTTTTCTATGAAACCTCGTCTCTTTGGTATTCGGATTCCAAGCGGATGGACTTTTTCGGTTCAGGGATCGCTTGAAACCGGTCGACCATTTACTCCTGGAAGCAGATATCCAAATATTAGCGTTGAAACTGGGTTGGATATTCAGGAAAACTCATTGCGATCTCCGGGACGTTTGAATTTTGATGTTAAATTCGAAAAGTATTTCAAATTGGTTGATTTGAATTGGCGCTTTATTGCCTGGATTGATAATCTTCTGGATACAAAGAATACCAGAGGTGTTTATTCCAATACGGGCAGAGCCGATACTCAACAATCTGATGGTTATAATGTAACTGGTGGAACAGAGTTTGATAAAGATCCATTTAACTGGACTTATGGGCGTCAAATTAAGCTCGGTTTGCAGGTGAGTATTTAATTTAGACAATAGTTATTAATATATTGAAGGAGATAATAATATGAGGCATAGAAAATATCACATAGGTCTGATTGGCCTGGTGATACTAATGATGCTCCCCTCACTTGTTTATTCACAAGCTAAAGTTGGTACGACCGGGCTGAATTTTCTTGA
>JAAERC010000107.1 GCA_024230695.1 Candidatus Zixiibacteriota bacterium | reverse complement strand
ATCCAAATATTGCTGTTTAAAAACAGCAATGCAATATATAAAAACATATACAATTATAATTTTTAACATATTAAAAAATTTCCTTTACCACTGTAATGTATACGCTACTCCAGAGCTACCATGCTCCAGTTACAATAATCAGTATCTACTTGGCATTTTCCTTAAACGTGTGTTTTTTGCCCCAAAATAGCTTGTTTAAGAGCAATTTTGGCGTGTTTTCTGATCTTATTTCTTATAATTTCAATTACTTAGTTCGGTCCGACCCCATTATACATTTGCATGACAGGCGGTGATTGAACCTGTAACGACCATACTTATTGTCGATTATTTCTTCTTAATAGCCCCCAAAAATTCGTCTAAAGTTAGAAGATCAATTTGACATTTTGGGCATTTCTCTATGGAAGCATCCCTTTTAATCGGATATGACTGCTTACATTCTGGACAAACTAGATTGCCAAGCTTTTCTTTTTTAGCTCGTTTATTCAATACTACCCAATAAAAACCAGCCATTACAAATGCAGGACCAAGAATCCAATGAATACCAGTTAAATTAACATCAATGCCATATTTTTCCCAATAAAAAGATGGTTTTAGAAGGATTCTTAAACCTAATAAAACAAATATAGGTGGACCAATAAAGTTCAACAGAATTTCCTTTCATTTTAATCTCTTCAGCTTACCAACTCCACTCGTAATCGCCGCCATCTCCCCAACTCCAATCGGAATCATCTCCCCAATCCCAATCACTATTCAGGCTCGAATCATCGCTACTATAACTCGAATCATTATCATTAAAGGCTGAATCAGAATCGTCAAAATAGTTATTGTACCAATCTGTAATCCCATCCACCCAATCCGCACCTTCCGTAATGATGGTATTTACAGCTGTACCAAGTAAACTAGGTATATCCCCAGCCCAAGGGGTTTGCGCAAATGAAGCAGACATCGTAAATGAAGCAATTTGATGAGTATAAATACCTGCTATCATAGCTGTATTCGCAACGTTATAAACCGATTGCTGTACAAAATTAGAAATTGCAGGTGCAGCAGCACCAATATTTTGTGCTACACCTATACTTCCTATTGAAGCAACAGTTGAACCAGCAGATATAGCAGTAGTAGTCATTAATGCGGCATTGATAGTATTGTTCATATACTCTTTTGTAGATTGGCTGGCACCTATACTGGCAGAATATTGAGCTATTTTAGTTCCAACCCACCCAATGGCAAGCCCACCGAATTTTGCAAGCAATATAGCAGGTATAACAGCAATATGTCCGCTGGGATCTTTATATTTAACAGGATTATTTAGGCAATAAGCATACCGGTTTAAACTCTGCGGATTATACAAATCAGGCACAATGGTATCAGCCATGATGAACTGTCCTATGACAGGATCATAAAGCCTTGCATCATAATTATACAACCCTGTGCCGT
>JAAERC010000106.1 GCA_024230695.1 Candidatus Zixiibacteriota bacterium | reverse complement strand
CTGTTTTCAGATTCCCAACTAAACCCATATCAACAACATCCCTGAATATTATGATTTCCGGAACTTGTTACCATTCTTGTATTTCTTTTATTTTATCGGGATTTTAGCCAGTATTCTTAAGTCAGAAGATATTATAATTCCCACATTTAATATGGTAAGGCTGGCCATTTCTTATAAACAATTCGACAGCACCAACTTGGGAAAGCTCAATAATTTTGACATATTCAGAAATATATGAGTAATTTTGCCGGATTTCTTCTTGAGCCGATTTTGTCAGGCGCTGACAGATCAAATAATGAGTTGATTTAACATTCTCTGTCAATTTTGCTTCAATATCCATAGATTCCAAAATTGATAAAAAATCTGATTTATCAATCACATCTTTGATAATGATTTTTTGCGAGTGAATATTTTTAATACGCCGGCAAGCGTGACCAGGTTTATTAGTCCAGCTAAGAAAAATAACATTTACTGAATCAAAACGGTAATTTAAAAGATTGTGGTCAAGGAAAAGCCTATCGGTCTTTATTCTTACCGGCCAGACTAATTCTTCATAATACTCTATCTGCGATTTGCTTACTTCAGTAAATTTGTCTGCAATTAAATCCAGGCTCAGATTTCGAGATGAGGCCGGAATAAGCGCATTTACGAGACCGTTTCGTTTTAATAGAAACAAAACCTCTTTTATTGTCGGGTAATCATTAGACAGCGCAACAATTGAATATTTATCTATATTCCTGTTTGCCAGGTATGGAACCACTGTTTTATCTGTGATATTATATTTTTTAGATGGTAAATCACCGAGAATTAACTGTGTCTTATCTGTTTCAGCCAATGCTACTACCCCGCCCGAAGATGAAAAAATAGTAAATTTATAATCATACTTTTCAGATAACAGATGTCCAAAAACTGCGATATTTCCAAAAACTAATAACGCGATTATAAGTAACCTTCGTGATTTTTTAAATCTCATTGAATAAACAAGCAGTATTAAAATCACATAATAAGCAACTAATTGAATCGATGTTATTTCAAAAGCCTGAACCATCGCAATCTTCTCAGAACCAAAATATTGCAATAAAAATATTGTTAGTTGAAGAAATGGTTCTACCAATGAACCAACAAATGACCCAAAAATCGGTAAGAGAAAAGTTGCCAGAAGAATTGTAACCTCACCTATAACAATTATAGAAACTAACGGAACAATCAAGATATTCGAAACAAATGCGATCATTGGAAGTCGATGAAAATAATATGCGGACATCGGCAAAGCCACAATCTGGGCGACAATACTAATAATAAAAGGAAATATTAAAAACTTATAATACTGGCGACTTTGAATAGGTTCTAAGAACTTGGTTATTTTTGGCGTAAGGAAAATCAATCCCCAGGCGGTAGTAAACGACAATTGAAACCCAACATCAAAAAACTCAGTCGGTTTTATCAATAATATTATTAGAGCCGTCGTAGCAATTATATTATTTAAATCAATTTTCCTCTGAAACGCTTTCCCCAAAAGAACCAGTGTTGCCATTATCGATGCTCTAACTACCGAAGGCTGGTTATACGATAAAAGCGTAAAAACGATAACTACTCCCAACAAAAAGATGGTTCTATTGCGAATTTTCATTGGCGATGCCCTTAATAGAAAAATAAAAACCAGTAAAACCAAAGCTACATTGGAACCGGAAACTGCTAACAGATGCAATGTCCCGCTGTCTCTAAAAAGTTGATATACTTCGACTGGAATATCTCTGGTTTCACCAATAAGAAAACCTGAGGCGAGCGCCGCCGAATGCGGCGAAAGTGTTTCCTTGAAAGTATCACTGATCACTTTTCTTAATTTATCTATCAATCGCATATAATACCCAACACCTGCCGGATCAACCATAATGGTATATTGATGAGGTAAATATGCGGCGGCAAAAATATTTTTGAGATTTAAATATCGCCGGTAATCCATACCAGACGGATTTTTCCCGCCTTTAATAGAATATAGTTGCGTTTCAAATTGTAATCGATCACCATATTGAAATCGAGTTGTTTCGGTTCCAATATTTAGAATAATACGCCCCAAAGTTTGTTTGACTTCTCCCCCAAACTCCAGTGAATCGACATTTAGATAAATACTTGTTCGGTGCTCTTTTAGAATTGGCCAGTCGCTTACTGTACCATAGATCTCATATTTCTGATTACTGTCCGCGAAATTAATTATATGACCGGGTGGAAAAGTATTGTATCGAAAAGAAAAACCAAAAGCCGAGAGCATAACCAAAGCAAGAAAAACTGCTGAACCGGTTACAAAACTATTCTTTTTATAATAATATGCTATCGAAACGGGAAACAGAATCAGAGCCAATACAAGATAAATCCATGAAAAGATAGCAACATTATCGGCCAGAATAATCCCTGATACAACCGCTCCTAATATTATTACCGCCGGGTATTGCCTGATCATACTATTCCTTAAAACTATTTTTTTCGTTTGAAAACCAGTCCCAATAACCTGTTGATCTCATCGAGCTGTAAAACCTTGGAGAAAATAAGATACAATATTCCCATCCCAGAAATCTGGCTGGCGACAACAAGAATCTTGCCGCCGATACCACTAAAGGCGGCACCTTCATGGCCAATAAATATCAGACCAAAATCTATTATGTTAATAATATAGTAAGATGTAACGGCCGCAAATATCATTCTGATGATGCCAAAAAATATTCCCAAAAACTTCAGATCAGGTATTTTTTTCCTAAGATTAAAGAGTAGCAGTGCGAAATTTAGAGTTCCGGCCACCGATGTTGCCATCGCCAATCCGGCAAATCCCCAAAGCGGAATAAAAACAAAATTAAGTCCGATATTTAGAGCAACAGTAAAAATAGAATAATGCATCGGACGTTTGGCATCACCCATCGCATAATATGCCGGAGCGGTCACTCTGACTCCAGCAAAACCAAGCAAACCAAAAGCATAGAAAAGCAGAGCAAATGAAGTATTCGTTGTCGCCTCGGCTCCAAAAGCTCCCCGTTCATAAATCAACCTAACAAGATCATCGCTGAAACCGGCCAGATAAACCGCCGAAGGTATCACCAGAAACATGGTCAGACCCAGCGACTCATTAAATATCTTTATTAACTGGTCGATCTGATTGCGGGCAACTTCTCCTGAAAGTTTTGGCAAAGCCACAGTCCCAACCGCGACGGCAAAAACGCCAAGTGGAAAATGCATCAAACGATAGGCAAAATTGAGATATGACATTGCTCCTTCAATAAGCAATGAAGCCAGAAGAGTATTGATCAGAATATTTATTCGCGAAGCTGAAAGTCCGAGTATCATCGGGGTTATCAACCGAACAATACGGCGGATTCCTTCATCGGCAAGTTTTATGGCAAATTTAAATCGAAAGCCAATATTCAGAAGCAATGGCACCTGAAAAACCAACTGTCCGACGCCCCCGATCAAAACACCAAGAGCCATAGTATAAATTGGAATATCAAAATAATTATAAAGAATAACCGGGGATAAAATCATTCCAATATTAAATAGGGCCGGAGACAAAGCCGGGATACCAAACTTGCCAACAGAATTCAAAATCCCCATAAGAACCGCAGATATTGAAACCATCAGCAGATAAATAAACATTATTCGCGTCAATGCGATTGTCAGTTCAAATTTGGCCGGATTAGACAAAAAACCTTTGGCGGAGATAAACACCAAAGAGGGCGTAAACAATATCCCAATCGCCACAACTATTCCAACCACCAGAATAAGGGCCGAAATGACCAAACTGGCCAACCTGAAAGCCTCAGTTTTTCCATCTTTGATCAATTTTTCCTTGAAAATCGGGACAAATGCTGAGGAAAGAGCTCCTTCGGCAAATAAATCACGAAGAAGATTTGGAATCCT
>JAAERC010000105.1 GCA_024230695.1 Candidatus Zixiibacteriota bacterium | reverse complement strand
TCGCTGACCAGAAAGATGATGCTTCTGAAATAAAGCTTTTACGACATATTGCCGATTAATAATGAGGATAGCCCTAATAGAAGGATATCCTCATTTTTTTATGGAATTATGACGCAAACAGCAAACAAACAAAAAGTTCTGCAAATCCCGGATTATCAGATTGAAGCCAAAATCGGCCAGGGTGGTGTCGCCCGGATCTATAAAGCGCGGCAAAAATCACTGGACCGGGATGTTGCAATCAAAGTCCTCTCTCACGAACTCAGCAGAGATTCTGATATAGTCAGACGGTTTGATCGTGAATCAAAAACTATCGCCGGACTGACTCACCCGAATATTGTTCATATTATAGATCGCGGGAAAATAGATGATCAGTATTATTTTGTGATGGAGTATATCGACGGAACATCTTTTAAAGAGGTGCTTTATTCGAAAGATTATACAGTCCGTCAGAAACTCGAGATGATTGTGATGATCCTTAAGGGTCTTGATTATGCGCACAAAAACGGCGTGATTCATCGTGATGTAAAACCGGCCAATATTCTGGTTGATAAACAGGGTAACGCGATGATGGCTGATTTTGGAATCGCGCAGATATTGAGTAAGCCAGAGCAGGAAGTCACTCGTTCCGACGTTATAATGGGGACGCTGGCATATATGTCGCCAGAGCAGAGGGTATCATCGACCAATGTTGATCTTACAACCGACATTTTTTCGACCGGGGTGATCATCTATGAGGTCCTGATCGGGAAAAGACCGATGGGGCGGTTCAAATTACCGAGTGAGATTAATCCAAAGATCCCACAAAAATTTGATGAGATAATTAACAAATGTATGGCGATGAGTGCCAAAGATCGTTTTCAAAGTGCTGTTGAATTGAAAGACGCTATCTTAAATCAGATATCGTCGCAGGGCGGTCAGAATGTTCCCGGGCAAAATGGAATGAGCAGTGTTCAGTCGTTTATCGGTAATAGTCAGTATTTGGATACGATAAAAGAGACTAAACATGGGACAACAATGCTGATGGAAAACCTTGAGTCGCGCGAATTGTTTATTATTAAGAAAAATGATAAGCAATCGACCGGTTTGAAGGAAGCGCGGCAGTTGGCACAATTGAAACATGATAATATTCTTGAGATCTATGGTGCCGGTGGTGACAAAAACAAACTTGTAGTAGTTATGGAATATGCGCAGGGCGGGTCGCTTAAAGATAGAATGATTAAACCGTATGAAGTTGAAAAAGCATTGGAAATTGTTAGACAGATTTCTGAGGCACTTCAATTTGCGCATAATAATGGTGTTATACATGGCAACCTTCGGCCATCGAATGTACTGTTTACAAAAGATAATGTTATCAAATTGTGCGATTTTGGTTTACCTCCGCATTATGACCTGATGAAAAAGAACTGGTATGCACCACCGGAAAAAAGAGTCAGCAAACAGGCTGATATTTATGGTCTGGGTGTGATATTACATAAGCTCCTTTATAATCGTAACCCATCGTATGACCGCAATGGTTATCTGATGATCAGTCGCGGGAATGATCTTGTCCCCGGTAAACTGGTTGATATTTTGAAAAAGTTGTTAGCTTTTAAAATCGCTAATCGATACCAGGATTTCGAAGAGTACTTTGCCGATCTGGAACTTATGAAACGAAAATTCAAGCGTAAGAAAAAACCTGATGTTGAATTAAACGATTCGATCAGATTTAATCTCCAGTCACCGGTTATTAAAATCGTCGCGGCGGTTGGGGTTGTACTGTTTTTCATATTTATGTTTCTGTATTTCGGCGATATCATTAAGTAATTTCTAATCTGTCGAAACTTTTCGAGATTTCGACCTACAATATCAAAAATAAATCCTTTTAAGTTGCTTCACCACCTTCTGTTACAGCAAAATGGGTTCGTTTCTTCACTTTTGAGGTAAAACTATCAAGTTGATGTTGATTCTGATGTGTCAGCTATAGGTCTTTTTCGCTTATAAATAAAACTCTCCTTTTTATATGCAGTCTATTTGTGGGGGATGTATCAGAATTAAGTGTAATTTAATATTGATTTTGCTTAATAGCATTATTAAACTTATATGATATTATCGAATACAAGGAGATTAGGGACTTATTTTAGGGTGAATCCTTAAAAAAAAGAATGAATATTAACTATCCATTACATAATTTGAATGATGAAGATTTTGAAGAACTAGTCAATTTAATTTGCAGAAAAATTCTAGGAACTGGTACAGTTGTATATTCCAAAGGAACAGATGGCGGTAGAGATGGAAAATTCGAGGGAAAGGCAAATAATTTACCTAGCGACGTCAAACAATTGGAAGGCAAATTTATAATCCAATCAAAACACACTACTAAAATAAATGCAAGTTGTTCAGATTCCGAATTTGATACAAAAATAACCAAAGAAATAAAAAAAGTGCGGGAGCTAAAGAAGCAAGGCGAAATAGATTATTATCTACTTTTTACTAATCGAAAATTAACGGGCAATAAAGACGCCGAAATAAAAAAGAGAATATTTGAGGAAACAGGCATTGAAAATAGAATTTTTGGTCTTGAAAGTATTTTGCTTTGGCTGAAAGAATATCCCCGAATTGCAGAAATATCAAAGTTAAATAAACTACTGATGCCACTGCAGTTCTATGAAAAAGATTTACAGGATATAATTACTTCTTTTTCCGAGGCCAATATCACAGAGAAGGCGCTTAGAAATATTCAAAAAACTACCTCAAGGATACCAATTGAGAAAAAGAATGGACTTAACAATCTTAGCAAGGAATATTTTGATAATGTCATTAAGGAGTCTTATTCTGAATTTAATCAAATTGATTCATTTCTCAAGGATCCGCAAAATGCTGAATTCAAGGGGAAATATGATAATACTGTAAGTGACCTTAAAGACGAAATTATGATAAAGAGGAATGAATATGGTGCGTTTGAGGAAATATTGAATCATTTATTTAAATTAGTCCTTGATTCAAGTAATAAAAAATTGCTCAATAATAGAAAATTAATAAGAATTTTTTTACACTATATGTATGCCAATTGTGATATAGGTATTGAGGAATAAAGGAATGCTGAAACCAGACAAACATACAAATGCAGTTCTGTCGACAATAAATATTTCGGCATTGATTATTGAGCAACTAACACAGTATGAAATAGTCAGTTATGATGATTTATTATTTTGCATCGTAAATAAAACATCAAAAAGTGCCAAGTATATATACCCCTATTCATTATCATTTTTATTTCTGCTAGATAAGATTGAATATATGCAAAATATCGATGCTTTCAGGTTAAAAATATGAAATTATGTAAAATTTATTCTAATCATGCCAATCAATTTCATAACATTGAATTCCATGATGGCCTCAATGTTATTCTGGCGGAGATTTCAGATAAGTCAAGTAAGAAAAAAGATACGCATAATCTAGGTAAGACTTTGCTTATATCAGTTATTGATTTTTTAATGTTGGATAAAATAAGCAATAAATCCAAATATTTTCTAACGAGAGGCGGATTTGAAAAACAATTCTTCTTTTGCGAAATTCAATTAAATAATGGAAAGTATCTAATTATAGGGAGAGGCGTTGATAATCCTTCAAAAATATCATTAAAAAGAAATGAATACAGACTTCAGGGATTTGAAATTGAAATTGATTGGGATGATCATAATCTGCCAATTGATAGAGCCAAAGAAAAACTTAATGAATATTTAGAATTTGACGTCGTTCCGTCATGGAAATATAGAAAGGCAGCAACATATTTCTTAAGATCGCAAGATGATTTCCGCAATGTATTTAAACTCAATAAATTTGAAGGCAAAGATAAGGAATGGAAACCGTTTATTTTTGATTTGCTTGGATTTGATGGCGAAATAGTCCTTCAAAAATATGATTTAGAGGATGAAAAAAATGAATTGGTGCAAAGAATAACTACTTTGCAGCGGGATGCTGATGTCAACATAGCGGAAAGAGATAAAATTAAGGGTTTATTGGATATAAAAGTAGAAGAGCATAGCAAAATAGAATCAAAAATTGACAGATTCAATTTTTACGAAAAGGATTCACAAACTAATAAACAACTTGTTGATGATATTGACAGAACAATTCAGTTATTAAATACTCAAAGATATAGCCTTTCCGTGGATATAAAAAAAACAGAACATTCCCTATCTGCTGGTTTTGCTACAATAAATACCAAGAAACTGCAAGAGCTTTTCAAAGAAGCAAAAATATTTTTCCCTGACAATTTAGTTCATGATTATGATATGCTTATGGAATTCAATAAATCCATAACGATGGAAAGAAAGAAAATACTTGTCGAAAATTTGGCTGAAATAAAGGAGGAATTTGACAATGTATCGTCAGATTTAAAAAAATATGAAACGGAAAAGGAACAACTCCTGTCCTATCTCACTGAAAAGGATAGTTATTCAAAGTTTAAGACGTCTCAAAAGCAGTTTGCACTATGTGAAGCAGAGATAATTAGGTTACGAGAAAAACTTGCAATAATTGATCGTACTGCGAAAATTGACCAGACTATCAAATCCAAGGAACATGAAATTGAAGAAAAAATAAAAGAAATAGCTTCCTTAATTGGCGAAGCAAAACACTCAGAAATAAGAAAAACATTTAACAAGATTATCAAACAAATTCTAAACACCAATGCTTTGTTGTCAATTAAGCAAAATAAAGTTGGTAATGTTGAGTTTGCAGCTAATATCCAAAGCCCAAAAAACTTAACAATAACTGCGGAAGATTATGGTAATACTTACAAAAAACTACTATGCATGGCATTTGATCTATCACTTTTGATATATTATTCAAAAAAATCATTCTATCGATTTGCATACCATGACGGAGCGTTAGAAGCTTTGGATGACAGAAAGAAGATTATATTTTTGGAATTCATAAGAGAAATATGTCTTGATTATAATTTGCAATATATTATAACGCTGATAGATTCTGATTTACCAAAAGATGCCAGCGATAAAATCCTGAAGTTTCCAGAAAATGAGATTTGTTTAAGGCTACATGATGAAAGCGATGATGGTAAATTATTTAAGAAGAGTTTTTAATTTAGCCATTCCTAAACACATTTCCCCACTAAACCAATATTGATTCATATTTGCCCCGAAAAGCAATATTTCCCCCATATCTGCAAAACCCGAATTATCCGGGAACAAATTAAAACTTTAAATTTACAATAAATACTGGTTTGACAGCCTGAATAGAAATGGATATATTGTGATGTTGTCACTTTTAGAAATTCGTCAGGAGCGCAGGGCTCCTGACCTACAAATTTCCGAGGTGGCAACGCCACAAGATGAATTCCCGTACGCCGCGGGGCAGATGTGGACATCTGCCGCCCACAAAACAAAGCGCGGGAATGACGTTTGATGGACGAGGGAATGACGTTTGGGGCAGATGTGGACCGCCCACATAAACGGGGAATTGAGATTGCCACGTCGTTCCGATTTAAATCGGAACTCCTCGCAATGACGTTGATGGGCACGGGAATGACGTCGCGGCAGATGTGGACATCTGTCGCCCACAAAAATATAGGGACAGACAAGAATGTCTGTCCTACCGTCAACTCTCTTTAAGAGCGTTGACCTACGAAAACTGCAAAGTTGCAGAAGGTAAGGAAGTTAGAATATTAAGAAACTTAACAACATAGAAAGGTAACTATGAAAACTCTTATCACTCTCACAATGATGTTACTGCTGATGGTTTCGGTTGTTATGGCCGATGGAAAAGCAGACAAAAAGGAAAAATATGTGAAACGTCATGCTGATAACCCAGAAATAGCGATTGAAACCGATTTTGGTATAATGAAACTCGAATTGTTTCATGATCTTGCCCCCGGCCATGCTGATAGTATGGTGAACCGAATCAAAGATGGTTTTTATGATGGATTGATTTTTCATCGTATAATCGACGGTTTTATGATTCAGGGCGGTGATCCGAAAGGGACCGGAACCGGCGGTGCCGGATATAATATTAATGCTGAATTTTCAGATGTTCCGCATCTTGACGGGACCTTATCAATGGCCCGCTCCCAAAGCCCCAATTCGGCATCCTCACAGTTCTTTATCTGTTTGGGAACCCAGGCATTTTTGGATGGTAAATATACTGTCTTTGGTCAGGTTATGGAGGGAATGGATGTCCTTCACACAATCGGTAAAGCGCCTTGCGGTGGTCCTCAGAAAAGCAAACCAAATAAAGATGTATTTATGAGAAAAGTGACTGTCCTTAAAGATCTTCCGGATGAAAAAACCAAAAAAGCTGACAAAAAGTAAGAAGCTATTAATAATGGGAACTCGTTAACCCGGGTTCCCGTTTATTAATATATGAAAAAACGGCTGAGCATATTAGGTTCAACCGGTTCAATCGGTGTTTCGGCTCTTGATATTTTCAGGGGTAATCAGGACAGACTTGAACTGTTTGGGTTATCGGCATATTCTAATATAGAATTGCTTACAAATCAGGTAGAACAGTATTGTCCCAAATTTGTTACAGTTTGCGAAAAATCGGCATACGATAAATTCAAAACAAATTTCAATTCCAACACAACCAAATTACTTGATTATGAGACCGGCATAAAAACTCTTGCTACTGACCCTGATGTTGATATTGTCTTAAATGCAATTGTTGGTGCGGCGGGACTTGAAGCATCGGTTGAAACGGTCAAAGCCGGCAAAAGACTAGCATTGGCGAATAAAGAATCGATGGTTATTGGGGGCGAATTAATAAACGAGTATGCCCAAAAATATAATGCCGAAATAATACCAGTTGATTCGGAACACTCGGCTATCTGGCAATCGCTGGCCGGCGGTCAAAAAAACGAAGTCAGAAAAATCCTTTTGACCGGCTCTGGCGGGCCATTTAGAAAAATGCCAATAAAAGATTTTGAATCTATTACAAAAGAGCAAGCTCTGAATCATCCAACCTGGAATATGGGCGCCAAAATTACAATCGATTCTGCCACGATGATGAATAAGGGATTAGAAGTTATTGAGGCTGTTCGGCTTTTTGATGTTTCTGTAGAAAAAATACAAGTAGTGATCCACCCGGAATCGATTGTTCACTCGATGGTTGAATATATTGATTCATCGATTATCGCGCAGATGTCAAATCCTGACATGCGGTTGCCGATTTCGTATGCGCTTTTTTATCCTGAGCGGGTTTTTCTGGAGAGCGCCAAAATAAATCTAGCAACGGCGGGAAAATTGACCTTTTTTGAGCCTGATTTTGAAAAATTTCGTTTATTAAAGTTGGCGCTTGATGTGGCTAAAAAAGGCGGGAGTTGCGCTGCTGTTATGAACGCGGCTAATGAAATTGCTGTTGAAGCATTATTAAATGATGCTATTAAATTTGCGAAAATTCCCGATATTGTAATAGATAGTGTGGAGAAATATAAAAATATAGAAAAACCTTCATTGGAAGAAATCCTTGAGGCCGACCGCTGGGGTCGAGAAAAAGCGAAAGAATTAGCAGGTTGATATGTTAATAACAATATTAGCGACAGTATTTGTTCTTGGAGTTTTAGTATTTATTCATGAGCTGGGGCATTTCCTTGTAGCCAAAAAATCAGGAATAAGAGTTGATAAATTTTCACTGGGGTTCCCCCCTACGCTGATATCCAAAAAAATCGGTGAGACTGAGTATGCTATTGGTGTTATTCCGCTTGGCGGATATGTTAAGATGGCGGGTGATAATCCTGATGAAGGCGTGACCGGTGCCCCATATGAATTTATGTCAAAACCTCCATGGAAAAGGTTTTTAGTGATCTCGGCCGGTCCGGTTATGAATTTTGTTTTGGCGGTAGTTCTTATATCCGGTCTCTTCTTTTTCCGTGGTCAGGAAATCGATCGGGCGATTATCGGTGACATTATGCCAGATGGTCCAGCAGAAATGGCTGGACTTTTGCCTGATGATTACATTGTAGATATTGATGGTGTTGAAATTAATACGACGGCTGAGATGATCGCCGAAATAAAAGATAAGATCGAGGAACCATTGTATATCACTTGGAAACGTGGTGAGCGGCTAATGTCTGACACGATAGTAACGTTTAAGGATATCGGTGTAACAACTGATGGTGATACTATTGCGGTCGGCAAGATCGGTATTGTAACTGGTCGGGCTTATGAAAAACTTGGATTGTTCAGTTCGATCGGAGCTGGGTTTTCACAGTCGGCGAATTATACAATTGCTACTTTTCAATTTATAGGCGGCTTTTTTACAGGTAAATCCAATTCCGGCGATGTCGGCGGACCTATTTTTATTGCCACGATTGCCGGAGCTACGGCAAGGGCCGGGTTTGATATTTTGCTTGAGTTTATGGCTTTGCTGTCGGTTAATCTGGCTGTTCTTAATATTTTGCCAATTCCTGTTTTTGATGGCGGTCATCTGATGTTTCTTATCGCCGAGAAGTTAAAAGGTTCGCCATTGTCGATGAAAATCAGGATGGTTGCCCAGCAGGTCGGGTTGGTATTTATTTTATTATTAATTGTATTAATTACATATAATGATATAACCAGATGATGGTTTAAACGTATAATAAATAAGGTGAATGATTGTTGAATATATTAAATTGTAGCGATATATTTGGGATCAGATAATTAGTTTGTTTATAAAGGAAATATGATGAAGGGTGATACTTTTGATTTTATCTGGGAAAATATAAAGTCTTTACTGATTGCTGTTGTTCTGGCTGTAATAATTAAAACATCAATTGTAGAGGCGTATAAGATTCCGTCGTCGTCGATGGAGGACACTCTTCTGGTTGGCGATTTTCTTATTGCCAATAAATTCATTTTTGGTTCGCAAATCCCTCTGGTCGGATGGCGTCTTCCGGCAATTTCTGATCCGGAACCTGGCGATGTTATGATTTTCAAATGGCCCGGCGATGGAGTAACAAACTATATTAAAAGATGTGTTGCCGTTGAGAATCAAAAAGTAGAGATAATCGACAAAGTTTTGTATGTTGATGATGTAGAATTTACAAACCCTGAATATTTAAAATTTACCGATTCTTCGAATATGCGGCAACGTCCCGGTCCCAATGAAAACAGCCGAGATAACTGGGGACCTTATGTGGTTCCCAAAGACAGTTATTTTATGATGGGCGATAACCGCGATAATTCATATGATTCCCGATTTTGGGGTTCGGTTCACAAAGATCTGATCCAAGGTGAGGCGATGATGATTCATTGGTCATGGGTTCCGGATAAAGAATCGCCTAAAACATCGGTTTCCGATCCGTTGTCGGTTCCTCGTCTGTTTTTGTACAATGTGGCTCATTTCCCCGAACGCGTTCGTTGGAAACGACTTTTTAATCTTATTGGTTAAGTTTGCTAAAGATATATATCTTTAGCAATCAACGACTCCCGATTATAATCTTATTGCTTACAGATCGATCACTGGCTATTATGGGTGAGAAAAACCGACGTTGTTGGAGTAATAATTTTTTGATCGGCGATTAATAATGCCTCGAAGTCTTAACATTGGTCTTTTTATAATAATATTGTTTCTGATAATCTTAAGATTTGTATCACTTGAAATCGACCCGCCTCTTTTTTTTGCGGGATTTACACAGGCCCATCTAACCGACCCGTATCATCTGACATTTTTCGCCCGCAATGCGATTCTTTTTGATGATAGTAATCCTTTTGATTTTTATAGATGGGATGTTTTTAAATACTCCCTGATTTCTGGATTTTCATATATTGTTTTTTCTATTGGAGGTGTTTCCAAAGTAAGCGCAAACATCTCGGCGGTATTTTTAAATTTAACGGGTTTGTTTCTATTTGTTTTTGGGGCTTACAGACTCCGATCAAATAGTGAGTTGTATATCAAATCTGTTCTGCTATTACTAAGCAGTATGCTCTTTTTTTATGGTCGTCTTCCATTTCTTGAGAATGGCTTGATTTTCTTATCCGGCCTTTTATTTTGTCTGTTTTTAAGAACATATGATAAATGGTGGGGGCAGTTACTTTCCGGTTTTCTTGTAGCGCTTGCCGCATTAAGTGGAAAATTATTCGGTTTCGTTTTGTTGGGACCGATAATTATAAGTTTGATATATCGTTATCGCTCGAGAGTTTTTATTCCTTCGATTTTGGTTTTTGCCGGTTGTGTTATTGGAGTGATATCGTATGTGGCACTGTTTTTTGGCGAAAGTGCGCATGTTCTAAAAAACTATTATTTGGAACAAACAATTGGGATGTATGGAACGCATTTAGGTTTCACCGCTCCCTTGATATTGTTGAAAAAACTCCTTACGTATGGCGGGACAAATGGATTTTTTGGATTCTCGCCATTTTTTGTAGTTATATCAGGTCTTGGATTGATACTGTTTTTATTGCGTGACCTGACTAATGGTAAATTCAATAAGGACTCGTTACCCATTATCTTTTCAATTGCCTGGATAATCTGCGGTATTTTGGGTTTAATGCCATTTAATTATAGGCCATTACGATATGCTATATTTTTATTTTTGCCGATTTCTGCCCTGGGTGCCTATGGTATAAATCTACTCAGCAAAAACAAAATAACATTTCAAGCCCATTATAAAATAATGACGTCAATTGTTTTATTATTTATCTGCTGGTATATATTAACCCAAGTTGTAATAACGTTGACTCTATCAGCCCAGATGAGAGAATTTGGTATCGCTGCATTGCCTTATACTCTTATTATATCAATATTATTATCTGCGGCTGTCTTCTTTTGGTTAAAAAAAGGTCCGCTAATTGTATCTCGAAACAAATTAATCATACTAATCGCACCTTTGCTTATCGGCATGATGGTTCATCAGGGAATGTTATTATATAAGGGAATGGTACAACCCGGGAAGTACTTGATGGATTATAACAAAGAAATGTATCAATTAATCGATGAAGAATCTGTGCTCAGCGGCCCATACGCCCCGGCATTAACAATCGGAAATAATCTAAAAGGGATTATTTACCATTTCGGTCTTACAGATATTGAACATTCTTTGTTTGATAAATATCCTATTTCTCATATTGTGGTGGATAGATCAAATTGGGATCAGGCAAAAAGAGATTTCCCAAATCTGAAAAAATCTATAGAATTGGCTCTATATACTATTCGTGATTCTCCAGGAAAGTTATTCCGTCTTCCAAACGCCCGGGTTCCATTGACCGATTATGAAAAAGGTAAAATATTTCTGGAAAGAGAGATGCCGGATTCATCGCTAATATATTCAAAAAAGTTTAATAGTAAGTATCCCAAAAATTTGTTTGGGTTATTTTTACTTGTAGAAAGCTACCAAACAGCCAATCAACTGGAACCATGTTTTGAGTTATTAAATACAATAGTGAAAGCTAATTCGGAAAATTATAGAGTTCATCTATTTTGTAAAATTTTCTATAATGACATATTTAAGAAAATCGGTAATACCGATTTCCAAAAAATGTCAAGATACCATTATGAGCAGGCGCTTAAGCTCAATCCAGCCTTACAATAAATTAAATTATTTTTGGGCCGCTTCTATATTTCTAATTATTCCGGAGAAACGTGGTCGGCTTATGGGGCTTGATTTGAATTTTTCATTAAATTGATCTTCTGAGAGTTCAATAACCCGTCCGGTTTTAATTAATGTGGTCTCTCCTCTATAATTAAATGCGGTTGTCTTATTTGGTTTTTCAAAACGATTAAAGGGGCAGGATTTCAGGCAGATATCACAACCAAAGACCCATCGATTTAAATTTTTGGCAATATTTTCGGGGAAACGTGATGATTTTGATTCTATTGTCCAGTAGCTGATACATTTTGTGGCGTCAAGGATATTAGGTTTGGGAATTGCTTTGGTCGGGCAACTTTTAAGACAAGCAATACATTTACCGCAAAAATTTTTGTGAGGTTTATCATATTGATCAAACTCAGTATTTACTATAAGACTGCCAAGGAGTAACCAGCTCCCATATTGACGAGAGACGAGATTAGTATGTTTTCCGATCCATCCAAGTCCGGCCTCCTGCGCCCAATATTTATCCATAAACGGTGCGGTGTCGACACAAATCCTGCCATTTATAGAGTTATCAATTTCTTTTATAAAGGCGCGCAATCGTTTTAATATTTTGCGGATGACATGATGGTAATCTTCTCCCCGAGCATAGCTGGCAACATTGTACTGTTTATTTATGTTTGTATTACTTTGATTATTTGGGAAATAATTAAAGCCCAAGACTATAATTGATTTTGCCTCTGGAAATAAAACTGCGGGATCAAGTCGTTCGGATTGTAATCGCGATAGATAATCCATATCTCCGGCATACCCCTTATTGAGCCATCGCTGAAACTCATCGGTATATGGTACGGGGTGGGCTCTGGTAACACCGACACAATCGGCGCCAAGTTCCAAAACCTTTGATTTGATAATATCCAATTCTATCATATTATAATTACTCAATTTAAAAACAATATAATCAATATCTCTTATAAAAAAAAGAGGGGTAGTTAATATAAACTACCCCATTAATATCAATCTAATAATTTATTATGGACAGATCGGTTGTGGTCCTTCTTTATAAATATTGTTTATAAGAAATACGATATCGAGAATATCAATTTCCGGATTGTCGTCTATATAAGCGTTTCTCATTGGAGCCGGATCGGAGCCACCTTTATATATATAATTTATCAATAAGACCACATCGAGGATATTGACCAGTTCATCTTCATTTATATCGCCGCATGGATAAAAAGGAAATACTTCCACATTATAAAACATCTCATCAGAAAATTCGGCGTAGGTGCAGGCATCAGTGATTTTTATGCCGAAACTGAACTCACCGGCTAGAGTTGGTGTCCCGAATATTAATCCTGTCCACTGGTTTAAACGCAGACCATCGGGCAGGTATCCTGAACTAACTTGCCAGTTTAACGGTTCTATTCCTCCATTGGCAATAATCGTTTTTGAGTAAGGCAGTTGCTCTTCGCCCGGATCTAATTCAGTAGATAATATTTCAAGCGGTTGTCTTGCTTTGGCGCGCAATGTAGGATCACCTTGCAGGGTCATCCCATAATGCCAGCAGATTTCATCTGATGTGAATCCACCCGACGCTATCGCCGAAAACCAGTCACGGTATGCCTCACCGATTGTCGCACAGACTCCAAAAGGCTCATAAAAGTAATCAAAGTGCAGCATGGAACCGGTTTTTGTGGCTCCTACTGAAACCAAGCCATAATCCTGGGTGAAAATGTACCATCCGCCCATATTGTTTTGATCGACATAACGAGAATTGGAACATGCAAAAAGATTATAAAAAATAGCTGGTGGGTTGATTCCTTTGATTTCTGAATTGGTCGTATAACCGTAGTTGCCGTCACTGTGGAACTGATGAAGAGCCGAACTTGAGTGGACACATATCAATATTGACTCATATTCTTGTTCCAATCGAGACTCATAACTTGAATCGTAGGTCATTATTTCGTCATAATATAATTCTGTATTATCGTATGTTAGACTATGATCATTATCCCATGATTCGGCAAACGGTACCCAGTCATCTTCGATAAAAGATAATCCTCTTTTTTGAACAGGGAGATCTCCGGTGCGATATAAATGATTTTTGGTGAAATAATTATTAACAAGATCGACTTCATTGCTGGCACCAAAATTCAGAGGTGATGCTGTCAGACGACCGAGCCATATTTCAGGATACAAATCGCCGGTGTGGCCATCAAACAAGCCATTAGAATCATCGTCGATAAAAGTACCATCAAGATCCATGTAATACAGATCGCATGGAAATTCTGAGAGATATGTATCATCCCAGCACATAACTTCATACCAGGGAATAGGAAAATCACCGATTAATAAACAGCCTTCCATCCCTTCGGCATATTTGCCTTGAAGGAAAATCCGCATATCTTC
>JAAERC010000104.1 GCA_024230695.1 Candidatus Zixiibacteriota bacterium | reverse complement strand
CTTTTATCTCCTATTTATGTCAAACCAATATACATCATTGGTTATTCTTCATCTACTTGATGACTCTCAAACATATATCAGTATCGCTAAATATTTTCTTGGAGTAAATGTTGCCGGCGCCGATGACCTTCTTTTGGCCGGACCAGGTTACGGTTTTTTATTGGCAATGATTTTTAAACTGTTTGGTTTTACATCATGGCCGATTCTGATATTACAGGTTCTCGCCAGCAGTTTTGGCTGTGTCTATATATATAAAATTTGCCAGATACTTCTCGATAACAGAAAAATATCGCTGATTGCCTCATTTCTGGCAGTTACATCACTTACATCTATTTCTCTTAGCGCCGCAATATTGAGTGATACCGTTTTCTTCTTCTTACTGGTTCTGGCTATTTATTATTTTCTAATAGCATCAAGAAATGGCGGATGGAAATATTTTATCATTAGCGGGATCATTCTTGGTATCTCCACTCTGTTACGCTCGGTCGGTCTGTTTTTCCCGATAATATTACTGATTATTGCGTTGGTATCTCCTCTGAAATCATCGATTTTGTCACGAAAATCGGTTCTGCTACGCTCTGTAGTTACCGGCTTAATATTGATAATCGTGGCACTTCCATGGGCCATTAAGAACAATAATGAACATCAGATATTCACAGTTTCAGAAACAGGGACACTTGCGGCAAGGAACTACCTTTGCTCGCGGGTTATTTTTAATGCCGAATCAAGAGAATCATTAATAGAACTCCGTGACTGGATGGCCGCCCCCAAAACAGTGCAGGGTCGCCAAGAAACAGCTCGGGAACGACATGAACATGCCACCCTCGTTATCAAAGAGGCTTTTTCCAGATACCCCGGGTCATTTATTACAACATTTTTACAAAATATTTTTGAAAATATCGGCGCTTTAAGTACTATTCATTCACTGCAACTTCCGCAATTTCGAAATCTATTTAATATTTATACCGAAAATATTTTCACCAAAGGTAACAGTCTTTTGGTGTTCTTTTTGTCATTGATCGGATTTGTTCTTCTTCTCTGGGAAAACAAAAAACGTGAGGCGATAATCCTGGCTTCTATTTATTGTTACTTTGCCTTTTTATCCGGATTCACTTATTGGCAAGGCTCACGAATATTCTATCCCGGCCAACTGGCCTGGACAATATTTGTAGCCATTACTTTGTATCAGATTTATTTGGCAATTACAAAATTTATAAATTACCAAAAACTGAAACAATCTTCCAAAATTTAGTTTGAATTATATCGGTGTATAATGCTCAAACTAAGATTACTCCTACCGACACCCTTTAAAGATCCCTTCTGACTTCCGGAATAGCTAAAGCCAAAATTGAGCAGTGTTTTCTTTTGAATCTCAAGGAATAATTGCGGACCGCCGCCATAAGTTAATACTGATGCTTTCCCGTCAAGGACAATATTAGCAACATGAAGAGATGGCTGAAAGTAGAATCCTTTCGATAATATCAAATTAGAGTAGAAGACAACACCATATGAGTATGCCGCGTCAGAATCTCCCGAAATCAATTCCAGACTACCCAAAAGAGCAATTCCCAATTTCGTTATTGATTCCGATGATTTAATCAAATGACCAACAACATTGATACCCAAAGATGGTTCAGATTGCATAAATATAAAGGTAGCGCCATAATCAATACGACCTTTTGGAGAGTAACCCATGACAATTCCCGATGCATTGGCAGATTTTTCTATATTTTGGCAATAATAGCCAGCACCAAAACCACTTTCCCCTTTTTTAAGGATATCACCCTGTGCGAAAACCGAACCAGTGGAAAGCAAAATGAAAATTACTATTAAAAACATTCGAAAAACAGACATCTGACTCCCTCCCGGAGAAGTTTGAATTATTTTACAAAAATAATGCACTCATTTATTAAATTGTCAATAGGACTATGATATTAATATGGTGAAGCATTAAATTTCATCTATCAGCAATTATTCATAATTTAAAAAAAAGGCGGTAGTAATAAATCTACCGCCTAAATTAAAATATTCTTAATTAATCAAACACTTTAATAATATCAATAATCACAAATCGGAGCAGGGCCGCCCTTATAAATAGAATTGATAAGATATACAATATCCATAATATTTATGCCTGGCACTCCATCAACATCCCCATACTCAAACGGTTCTGGCGCTGGTCCACCCTTATATTTAAAGTCTATTATAAATACTATATCCAGAATATCAACTCCGGCTATGCCATCGGCATTACCACAAATATGGTCAACAATATTAACTGCCATCGTTCTGGAATATTCTGACCATTCTGCTCCATCAAAAGTTTTGAACCGCCAATAATACACGTTATTTTCGGTCAAAGACACAGTAGGTGTATATTTAGGAGAATCAAGATTTGATTCTAAAACTAACGGTGCGCGGAAATCAAAATAACTATCAATCTCAAATTGATAACTGGTTACTTCTGGGACATGATCCACCAAACCGCTCCAATCAAATAATGGCTTGTCAATATCTACCGACGAACCATTGGCCGGTAGCATAGATGAAACATCTTCTACCGTATAATAAAATACCAACGGCTCCGCTCTTCCTTTTGAATCCACCGGAACATCATAATCTTTAAAAATCACCATCTCATCAGAACCGATATCTATTGTAGCTGTAAATTGGGCACCTGTCTCGGCATCTGGATTTGGATTTATAATAAATTCATATTCACCATCCTGGAGATTATAATCTATTGCCCGCACGTCAACATTGTTGTCAAGATCAATATCCTGCCGCCAGTAATCCGACCCGGCTACAGTTTTATAATTTTTTGATAACTCAAAACCGAGTGGATTAATAATATCAATACCCACATTGGAGTACCCGGTAGTAATCATCGGATCGTAGAGAACCGGCGCGTCATTGCTTAGATTCATGACCGTAACAATACTATCGCCATACATAATACCACCGACAAAATCAGGATTCCCATCACGATCTAAATCACCGGTAGCCAACGCCTTGGTATACAAATCTGTATTAAACTCATAGTAATTTGGCTCGCCAAAACCTCCCTCAGCATTTCCGAGGTACACTTCCATACGGGCGTGTGTCATATTGCAGGCAATCAAATCTAAATTATTATCACGATCCGTATCGGCAATAGCAAGACTTAAGCCTCCCCCAGATAGTTCTATGTAAAATAAATCGCTAACCCCTCCAGCTCCATCGCCATAACCAATTGCTATCTGGTCATTAGTTTGCATGTTAACATCGGCAATAAAAGCGAAATCGGCATTTCCATCATGATTAAAATCTGCAAATGGCTTCTTGATCGAAACGCCCAAAACGAGCCCGCCCAAATCAAAATCTGCTGATTTAGTAAAATTACCACTATTATTTAAATAAATGCCCGACAAGCCATAACGATCAATAAGAATAAAATCATCAACATTGTCATTATTAAAATCACTGACATAAACTGTTTGAAATGTTGAAGGCATAATTTCGCTTGATGGAAAATTGCCGTTTCCATCACCATAATATATGTGATTATAGGCGGCAATAATATCCAAGTGGGAATCATCATTAAAATATCCCGTTGCAAGACCGCCCACATTTGTGTAATCATGCGGCAGAGTACTCATAGTAAATGTTCGGTCCCCGTTATTGATATATATATAAACATTATACATAAATGAGCATATAATATCTAAATACTTGTCATCATTCAGATACGCGGTTGTTAGCGAATGGCCGCCCTCCGAGTAAGAAACAGGCAATTCGAATCCACCCTCTGTTTTACCGTACATAACATGAAGATAGGTATCACTCATACCAACAAAAATAATATCGGCATTGTGATCATAGTCAACATCCGCGATTTGAATATCAAAAACATCACCAAAGTGTGTCCTGATTATTTCAAAATCTAATCCTTCAACCTGCGCCAGTAAAACCGATGGGTAGAAAAATAGCAGACATGCTATTATCACTATTACTCCGCAAAAATGTTTTTTTAACAAAATACCTCCTTCGTGGCAAGGGTGGCCACTATTTTTGATAATCCCTCTAGCCCAATACGATATTCCTATGATTTCCACGATGAATTATGATTATTTAATATACGAGTTATATCAATTTCTGTCAAATGGAAAATAGAAGTATTTCGATAATTTCAAATATTAATATTAATGTAAGGAAATGAACTATATCAGCAAAATATTTTTGGGATTTATCAAATAGCAGGTGAGCTTGCTTTTTCGAGATTTTTTAGTTGAGATCTTATCTTCTCCTCAAAGTCAGACAAATAGTTATTGTCAAGTTGAGTAGAATCATCATACATCGAAACCTTATTGAGTTCACCAAGGATCATCGTAATTGTATCAACCGCTTCGATAATGATTTGTGAAGATAAACCGGCTGAACCCTTTTTATCAATTATCTCACCCCTGGTAATTCCGGCTTCAATTAATTCGGCACGTCCCATAATAGCGGTAATGACATTATTTATATAATGTGAAAATGTCCCCGATAAAGCATTCAAAGAT
>JAAERC010000103.1 GCA_024230695.1 Candidatus Zixiibacteriota bacterium | reverse complement strand
TTTGGTGGTTTTCTTGGAACCCCAATGGGTGACAGAAATAAATATTATGTCATGAGCCATGAGGAATTTGATTATGATCAGCTATTTTGCGCCAAAGATAATACAATTGATGGCTGGTTAGAAAGAGCACCTCAGGCTGATGATTTTGCCGATGGATATGACACCAGATATCTGCTCTCCTTTGGACCTTTTGATATATCTCCCGGTGAGGTTCTTCCTTTGACCTTTGCCTATGTCTCAGGTCAGGATTTCCTTTCTGATTGTGATGCCTATGAAGATAATTTTAATCGATATGCCCCTGAAGAATATTATAACACTTTTGACTTTAGTATAGTTGGACTAAATTCAATTTGGGCGAGTATGATTTATGATAACCCCGGTGTTGACACTGATGGTGATGGGTTCCGAGGTAAATTCAGAGTTTGTGTTGAATCAACGCTTGTTGATACAGATTGGGTAATTAATGCAGATACTGTTTATTATCAAGGCGATGGTGTCCCTGATTTTAAAGGCGCATCTCCCCCGCCGGCTCCTGAACTTTGGGTTATCAACCCATATCCGATCGGCGACACAATTAAAAGCCTGGTAACACCCCGCATTACTGAAACCAATGCTGGCGAGGTTACTGTTCAATGGTATGGCTACCGTTCAGAAACC
>JAAERC010000102.1 GCA_024230695.1 Candidatus Zixiibacteriota bacterium | reverse complement strand
GCAGTTGATGCTATTATTGGCACTATCAATGATGGCACTGGATTTTATAATTATACCGCGCATTGTACTCATGACGGTCATTCCAATCCCGAGTTCAGCGTTACTGATGTGAGTAGTTTAACAAATATCCATAAATATCTTTTGGGAATCGGCAACTGTTGTCAACCCAATACATTTGGTTCCGATTTTGGTACTCCTTGTTTGGGTGAAGCCTTTCTTCGGGCCGAAAATAAAGGAGGAATTGGATATATCGGTGCATCGGAAGATACCTACTGGGATGAGGATTATTGGTGGGCGGTTGGATACGGACCTATTGACGGGAATGGTCCCGATTTTGGAGATACCGGACCGGGCGCCTTTGATGGAGTTTTTCATGATCATGGCGAATCAGTTAGCCAGCACTACAACACTAATAGTGCAATAATTATGGCTGGAAATCTTGCCGTAACGGAATCGGGCAGTGTTAAGGATGAATATTATTGGGAAGTGTATCATCTGATGGGCGATCCGTCGGTTATGACATATTTTGGTATACCCACAGCTAATGTTGTGACGCATCCGCCATCAATAGATAAACATGGCTATTCGATTGTTGTGACCGCGACACCCGGGTCATATGTCGGAATTTCAGCCAACGGCAATTTGCATGGTGCAGGTTATATTGATCTGTCTGGGACTATAACAATTCCTTTAACACCTTTTTCTGCGACTGGTTTGGCCGATATTGTTATAACCGCTCAAAACAAGATACCATATATAAGCACTCTTGATATTTTAGAGAACAGCGATCCATATGTAATTTATGAATCAAGCAGTGTTAATGATATTTCCTTAGGTAATGGCAATGATTTGATTGATGCTGGCGAAACCATTCTGCTTGGAGTGGAACTCAATAATGTTGGTATCGCCGAGGCCACAGATATCACGGTGGCCCTCTCGACAGAGGATACATATTTAACAATAACTGATGATACAGAATTTTATGGCGCTATTTCTGGTGGATATATTACAAAATATATCGCCGACGCTTTTTCCTTTTATTTCGATTCATCTACTCCCGATGAACATACTGCGACTTTAATACTTTCGGTATCTGGAACCGGTGGTAGTCGCTCCGATCCACCATGGATAAGTGAATTTGCCATAACGGTACATAAACCAATAATAAGTATTAAAAGTGTCAGTATCGATGACAGCTCCGAAAATGGCAACAATATACCAGAGCCAGGCGAAACGATCGATATGACAGTTACTATTGAAAATACCGGCACTGGTCAGACAGGAGATGTCTCGGCGCTTCTAACTGAAACAGACAGCTATCTAATTATCGATGATCCAAACGGAAGTTATGATAATATACTGGCCGGTGAACAATCTGAAAACGTAACCGATGTTTTTATTTTTACGGTTGATCCATCATGCTCTCCCGGTTATGAAAAAAACTTTACTCTTGATATTAGCGGTGATTTTGGTTTCTCCGAATCTTTAAATTTTGATTTAATAATCGGCGGCCGTGAGGAAATTTACTTTGATGATTTTTCATCTGATAAGGGTTGGACTGGTTTGGGAAGCGGAAGTGGAACGGCCGAGTGGACCATTGGTCCGGCGACCGGAGGACATGGAAGTGATACCTATGGATCAGCTGATCCTGATTTTGATAATTCTGATACCGAGGATAATTGTGTTCTTGGAAATGATCTTAACTCCGGAACAAGCGGAGACTATAGTCCAAACCTGACCTCCTCCGAGTGGGTCAACTCACCTGTTATCGATTGTTCCCATTATGTTGGCATCGAATTGTACTTTTATCGTTGCCTTGGAATTGAGGGAGATGATAAAGATTACGCGGCTATTGAAGTATATAATGGCATCGCTTGGGTGAGGATCTTTGAATCGACGACAACCATCGATGAAACATCATGGAGTCAACATTACTACGATCTGTCGGCTTATGCCGATGAAAACCCGGATTTTCAGATACGATTTGGGTTAGGTGCCACAAATGCTTATGGCAACTTTTGTGGATGGAACATTGATGATATAAGATTAATTGGTTATGATCAGGGCGGTATGTGCGGAGATGTTGACGGCGATGGAGATATAAGTATTTTGGATATTGTTTTCATTATTAATTTCAAGTATAAAGGCGGACCCGCGCCGGATCCATTAAATATTGCCAATGTTGATGGTATCGATCTTGTTGACATTTTGGATATTATTTATTTGATAAATTACAGGTATAAAGGCGGTCCATCGCTAATTTGTCCCTGATGATTTGTAAGAAAACGTAATGTAAGGACAATGGAAAGTATGATAAATAGTTTTCTAAAAAATATAACGATTATATTGATACTAATATTTCTTTTATTGCCCCCACTTTTTGGAAAAAGTTCAGAGTATTATATAAAATTCGAGATAAACTCAACTGATGAGTTACAATTGCTTTCGAATCTTATATCTGTGGCGAATGTTGATGGAAAAACGGTCTATGCTTTTGCAAATGAAGATCAACTACTTCGATTCAATCAATTAAATTACGAATTTGAACTGTTATCTGCTCCGAGTGAACGAACTACGGTGCGGATGTCAGATACCTCTGATGTTGTCAGGGCATGGGATTCATATCCAACCTATGGTGCTTATGTTGACATGATGAATCAATTTGCTCTTGATTATCCTACTTTATGTGTAATCGAAAATATAGGTACAACAATCAATGGAAGAGCGCTTTTGTATGCCAAAATATCGGACAATGTTTCAATAGAAGAGAATGAACCGGAGGTGATGTACACCAGTACGATGCATGGTAACGAAACGGTAGGATTTATTTTAAACTTACGCCTGATTGATTATCTTCTTACTAATTATGGAATTGATTCATTAGCCACAAGATTGGTTGATAGTTGTGAGATCTGGATCAACCCTAATGCCAATCCAGATGGTACATATTTTTATGGGGATCATACAGTTGTGGGTGCCCGTCGTTTTAATGCCAACAGCATTGACCTGAATCGAAATTTTCCTGATCCGCTG
>JAAERC010000101.1 GCA_024230695.1 Candidatus Zixiibacteriota bacterium | reverse complement strand
TCACCTTCAGTTTCTCTATTTTATTGGTAAACCAATATAAAGTTTCAGAAGAATATCATCAATACAATAAAATAATATTGTGATAAAATCGGGCAATTTGTTTTATGTCTATATAACCTGTTTAAGTATAGCGGATTATAATCCAAATTATTATGTAAATTTATGCCATTTTTACTAAAATTGAAATAAGTCATACCGATATATTTAGGTATCATAGTTGACTAATTTTAAATGATTACTTATGCTTAAACGAGAAAAACAAGAAAAACAAAGAAAATCAAAGAAGTCGTGGAAAAAAACACGTAAAAGCCAAACAAATAACTGGTCATCCAGCGGAAGAAAAAATCGGTTAATGGATTTTGACGAGGATAATCTTCCAAAGATCAGGAAAGAGAAAAAGATTACTCAAAATGATTGGCAAGAGCTTCTCATGGAGGAAGATTTCGATTTAAATGACGGATAAAGGAATTGTTATCCGTGGACATGGAAAGTCGTTTATAGTTCGGTGCGGGGGCAGGAATATTCCATGCGAAATCAGAGGGCGGTTAAAATACGGAACCGCTCAAATTACGCCGGTTGCGGTTGGTGATGATGTTGAAATATTACAAAACGCCGATGGAACCGGAATGATTGAAAAAGTGGCCGAAAGGCGGAGTATGTTTTTCCGTCCGGCTAAAACAAGCGAGACCAAACGACAGGTCATCGCCGCCAATATCAGCCAACTCGGTATCATTGTTTCATCTAAAAATCCACCATTAAAACCAGGACTGATCGATAGGTTTATTATTGCCGCGGATATGGGCGATCTCAAACCGTTGATTATTGTCAATAAAATCGATCTGGGCCGACCGGAGATGGCCGATGAGCTTGAGAAAGGGTATAGCAATATTGGTGTCCCGATTTTGTTTATTTCCGCGGAAACAGGCGAGGGGTTCACAAAGCTAACAAAGTTAGTTAAAGATGAACGAACGATTTTTGCCGGTCATTCTGGTGTTGGAAAATCTACAATTTTAAACAGACTGGTTCCCGGTTTGAATATAAAAGTCAGCGAGGTCTCTAAATATAGCGATAAAGGAGTTCACACTACTTCGACTATCGAGATGTATGAGATCCCCGACGGCGGTTTTGTGATTGATAGCCCGGGAATAAAAATATTAAGATTATGGGAACTAAAGCAGGAAGATCTGCCTTATTATTATAAAGAGATGGAAGACTGTTTGAATTTGTGTCGGTTTACCGGATGTAGTCATACTCATGAACCAGATTGTGCTGTC
>JAAERC010000100.1 GCA_024230695.1 Candidatus Zixiibacteriota bacterium | reverse complement strand
GGCAAAGGTGTTGCCACTCTCGGTTCCATGGCAGAAACCTGTAATGATCCGGCTAATCTTCCTGTTGGACAGGTAATAGCTGTGGGAACGGTTTTTGTTAATAAAAAACCAGCCGCAAAAAAGAACGACCAGATTGTTGGTGTTGATACTCATATTGTTTTAGTCCCGGCTCCTCCCAGTCCATCACCAGTACCAACCCCATTGCCACATCCCTATGTTGGAATGATTGACGGTGCTTTGAGCACTACCGTCAATATTATGGGTCAACCTGCCGCGACTGTTGACAGTACCGCGACAAATATGCCATCTCATATCGCGACTCCTCCCGGAGTCTCCTTCCAAAAACCACCCGATAACAAAGCAAAAATATTAATGGGTAGTTTTGATGTGATGATCGGCGATGGCAGTGGCGGTGGCGGCGGTAGTGGTAGTGGTGGAAGCTCGATTCAGTCGTCGGTAGTTGCTACCGAAGTCAAAGAAAATCATTTTCTGAATGTGAAATTTGTTGATAAGGGCGGCAAAGACCTAAACGGTATCAGATATACGATTAGATCACCAAGTAATGTCCGGGAACGTGGTTTTGTGTGTGGGACCCTGGACAAAGCTGTACCCAAAGAAGGCGATTATGAGATATCCATTAGAGACATCACCAAAGCGGAATGGTCAACAGAAAGTGCCCATGTTGGCGATAAAGTAAAATTGTTAGTCGATACGGTGGGTATTGAAGATGACGATAAAGCTGAGTTGCAGATTTTTATAAAAGATTCCAACTGCGCGGATAAACTCTTTAAATCTTTTGAATGTAAAATAAGCAATGGTCAGATTGAGCAGGAATGGGAATTAAAAATCGATGATAAACTTGTTGAAGATCAGGATGCCAAAGTTAGAAAAAGCGGGTATTCGTCACCGTCGTTTTATTTTACTATTGCGGTTGACGGCACAAAAACCAAATCGGGACTTTTAATTTTTAAGGATTATGTTGAATTGGAACTAAAAGATGACGACGGCCAACCGGTTGGAAACGTTAAATATACAGTCTATCTTCCTAATGGCGGAGTCAAAGAGGGTTATCTCAATAAAGATGGATATGCCAAAGAGGATGATCTTCCGCCCGGAAAAATTGAATATAAATATGATATAAGAGATCGTAAGCAATGAAGAGATATAAATTTTAAATAAACTATGCCCCCAAAAACAAATACAAAAGTCGTTTCATCCTTAAAGGGCAAAGCAGTCGATATATTGGAGTTCGGCAAAGACCTTTATAATGAAAATAGCATTGTGCTGATGCCCGGTAAGGGCTGTGATAAAGATGTGGCCACATCCGATCATAAAAGCATGATGAAACTTGCCGCCTCCGAAGGTTTCGCCGGCTTGGCAGCGATTATTAAGCAGTTCAGTTTTGATTCCCGGAAAAGGCTGATACTGACCGGGCATACTGATCCCGGCGGCGATCATGCGGCTAATTTTACCTTGGGAAAAAATCGAGCCGAGGCTATTTACTGTCTTCTGACTGGGAAAAAAGATCGTTGGGCAAAATTGGCTTTTGATAATCAATGCATCCGCGATTGCAAATTGTTAATGACCTATTTTAATTTTCTCGGTGGAGATTCCTTTAAGGATGATACCAGTTGTAATCCTATGAAAATCGATAATGAGTGGGATTCAGAAAATAAGACCCGCGATGCCGTTAAGGGCTTTTTTAAAGGTGTTAAGAAAAAATTTACTCTCGGAATTGATGACGCTGACCTGGCTAAAAAGGTTGAAGAAGACGAAAAAAAGAAATGGCCGGAGGTGATTTGGAAATCTGTTTTTGATATGTATGATGAGCAGATTCGGAAGTACCTCAAAGTCGATGCGCCGGCTCTTTTGCTTCTTCGTACCAATAAGCTGAAATTTGCCCAGGCTGGTAAAGAATTTTTGGGTTGCGGATACTCATTTCCAATGACAACCCCTGATGACAGTAAATATCAAAAAGAGAAGTACCGTCGGGTAGAAGCTCTCTTTTTCTATCTTGACGACGTTCCGGCGCGAAGAAGGGGAACACCAAGAATCGTTTGTTTTCCGGCAACAGATAAATTACATTTGGAAAATCAATGTCCGTTTTATCATGATAAACATTTTATAGCCAATTATCTTGATGCACTCACCGAATTGAATATGATCGCTTATCATATGAAGTTCGATTTCCATAATCTGGTGCAATTAAATAACGATGTCCCCAAGATCAGGCAAGTTCCCGAGGGACTGACAATTAAAGCATATCATTATAAAAAAGTTGGGACCAAACATAAAAAAGAAGCAATTCTGGCTATCACCAAATATCAAAAAGGTGTTTACACTGTCAAGGTTCCCGACGACCCAAAAAGAAAAAATATACATTTCGAATTCAAATCGGTTACAAAATTGACCCCACACCTGGAACGATGGTGGGTTTATACAAAAGACGGCAATACCGAGCCGAAACTTGAAAAGAAACTTGATAAAGATATAAAAGCATTGATGACCCCGACAGATTGTTATAAGCGGCTCAGCTATTATGATCTCCCACATGAATGGTCATCTGAAAACTATTGGACGCGATACAAAGATGGCGCCTCCTGGAAAAGCGGCCGGTTTCATGATGTATTAAAAACCAAGCTAAAACTAAAACCTTATGATACGAAAGAGGCCGACTCATCAAACCCAATTATATTTTCGCTTGATGATATTGTTCTGGTTGATGACAAAGGAAAACAAAAACTCACCGACAAAAATAAAACTGATGTCAATAGAAGACTTTCGGCGGCCTCACGGCTGGCACTTTTGCATGTCGTTAAGGATGAATTAAAGCTTTACAAACCCAGAAAAAATGACAGCGTCCAAAATCCAAAAGTCGAATCGGCCTGTTTCAGTGAAATCGATTTTAAAAAAGAAAAATCAGGTGCCAATGATGTCTGGCGGAATATCATCACCGACGTTCCCGGCAGAACGCGCGGTATAATGTTCTGTAATAAGTTTTATGGTATTTTTGATAAACGGTCAGGACAATCGGCTCAGACCTTTGAAAGAAAAAGGAAGCATATCAAGGGTTGTCGGGAGGCTCGACTTATCGATAACGACAGCCATTTTAAGATTAAATACGTCTATAAGACTTACAATACCGGAAGAATAACTGTCGCCAATAACAGCGATCAGGTTACCGGAACGGGAACAAGATTTCTAGCCAATGTTAAGCCGAATTATAAGATTGTAGTAAATAGATATGAAAGACATACTGTCAAATCGGTCGAAAGTAATACTACTCTTACATTGACCAAAAACGTTTCTCCGGCGCTTAATAATAAAAGATACAAAGCCGTTCCACATTCTCTCTATTCGGCCGATGGTGTCGGCAATTATGAACTGTTTTATATTCATTATGGGAGTTGCAGAAAAAGTACTAAAAAATACAAGGGTGGATATCAGGCTCGCTCGTTTGTAATAATTTACTGGAACGGTCGATTTATTAAGGACCAAAAGGTTCTGGATCCAGCTAATAATGAAATTAAAAACCATGCCGTTTCCGATATCGATATGGAAAATTACGAACGAAAAGGATTGAGAAACTCAAAAAACCGTTGGGAAGTAAAAAATTATATTTTAGAACCGGCTGCTCTCGATGATGATTCAAAGGGCAATGTTCAGATCAAACCGGTTTATTTATATGAGGCCAAAACTGCCACCAGAGGAGGAAGACATAAATGTGAGGTCAAGGTTTCCAATGATGAGGGCGACGGCGCAATGGGCGTTGATTCAGGTGATTTATTTTATGAGCATTTCGAAGACACCGACTTTTATGGAAATCAAATCACCGACGCAGTTGATGGTAAAACTTACAGATGTCTGATTGGTGCTCATGAATTTGGACATGCCATTGGTCTTGATGATGACTATATGTATGACGCTGGCGAGAAGTACATTTATAAAGAAGACGCCCGGTTTAGCAACTATTATCTTGGGATGCCGTACCAAATGAATGACCATTCAATGATGAATCAAACCTGGGCACCGCGAATGAGACATTTCTGGCATGTAATGAATCATATAAATACGGCCGCCGATAGTGATTCAGCCATAAAAAAGCATCTTAAAGGGACCGAATATCAACTTGTTTACCGTTTCACTAAGGGAGGACGAGACAAAACTTTCCGGTATCGTTTAAAAAAATCTCCTAATGATTATCGTGATATATTAAAGCCGTATGTTGAAAAAAGGAAAATAAGTACCGGTGTCGGTAAAGTTGACCTTGGTCTATATAAAATAGGACAGGGTGAACAGGCCCATGGTATAAAAGTCGGTCCAACACCACCGGGTCCGGTAATGCCAAGAACTCCATTTGATGGCGTCCTTTCAGTTTTTATAAAAATCGGCGTAGTTTATAATAACTTTGTCCACCCTACCGACGCGACCCAAAATCGATCATGGACCGATGCCAATAAAACCTGGTGGTCGAGTTCAATCAAGGCAAAATTTAATGAATTAAATAATCGGTTCTTTCTTAAAGGTACCACTGCGGATTTTCAGAAAACATATATTTTCTTTTTCCCATTGGTTTTGGAGTATAGTAAAATTCGATCGGATCATTCGGCCAGTGATGCAACGGCTACAAGGAATGCAGCCCATTTGACGGTAACGGTCAATATTAATAATGCCACAACCGTTGCCGCCAGAACATCGCCATTAACTGCCTTGACGGTTAATCATAGTGTTGCCAGGGAATGGATCGTCAAATGTATGTTAGCGAGAGATCCGGGAACTATCCTGGGGCACGACGCGAGCCATACAGCTTGGCCCAATCCCACAGGTAATCAGGCAAAAATCACGAAAACTGATCTGGCATTTCTCAGCACCTGGATAAATTCCGCAGAGGGCCTTGGCGGAGGGGCTTTTGAGGTGAAAGGGTCGTAAATGAATTTGTTTGATAATAAATTATTAGCTGAAAAGAAAAGCTATGATAAAAAATATTGTAACAGATATTGTGTTGATCTTTATTCTTGCCACGGTTATCAATTGCGGGGCAGAATCTAATGAGATCAATAGGGAAAAGGATAATATAATGGCCCTAGATACCAAAGATATGGAGTATCCGATCCAATGGGCGAATTTTCAAAGGAATTCTTTAGTTCCTGTCGAAATGAAATGTAAATGGAAACCATTGTGGTCTAATATTTATCTGGATGTCGATGAAGATTTTGTCGAATCACCTGACTTTGTTCACATTAATGATGAAAATGTTGGAGTCAGATCAAGAAATAACTTTTTTGTTTACAATATATCTGGTAAGTTCAAACATCGGATACCATTAAGCGGTACGGCCGGAGTTGTGTTTGGGCCTAGAGCATTGGCTTATCTTGACCCGGTCCAGCAACTTACCTATCAGGATTATGAATACAATCAAATTGGAAATGCGGATGTTATACCATACCTTGATCAGTACTCTTATGAAATGCTCCTTAAACCATCACTCGATGAAGTCCTGGCAGTTGTTCAATTTACCGGCGCCCCGAGGAAATTACCAAAAAAATATTATATATATAGTTTTGATCGCAATGAGAATTGGGTTAAATGGGATCATGAATTCGATGGCCGGGTTGATTTTGCTTTATTGTCAAATGATGAAAAATCTATAATTATTTCGGCAAAAAATGAGATTAGTTTGTTTGATGTTACCAGCGGAGAAATAAAAAGCAGTTTTAAATTAGATATTGATACTCCTCTATCTGCTTCACTTGATAAAAATGATAATTTAATCATAATGGCAAAAATAACCATTGATGAAAAAACTACTGTATCTTTGAAAGCTATCACTCTTGATGGTAAAGAGCTCTGGTCATTTCCAATTGACAAACTTAGTAGCTTACAACCGCCTGCTTGCGATAATGATGGTAGGATTTTTATTAATGATGGGTTACAATTGCTTTGTATCAAAGAAGGAGAAATTGACTGGACCGCGATTCTAACCCCGGCTGAAAGAAATTATATAACTATTACCGCAGACAATCATGCTGTTGTTATAAATGGAAGTTTATTAGCTCTGTTTGCACCCGATGGTGAGAAATTGCTTGAACGACTTATTACCAAAACCGATGACCAATTTTATGCTCCGCCGGCACTTGATAAGGATGGGCATATATTTGTTGCCGGAAAAAAGGCCTTGTATTGTTTTGAATAAATTATAGAAAACATGTGTATAATTTTTAAAAATAAATGGTTATAAAATGAGTAAAAATAATCTTTTTGAATTTGATTTGCCCAAAGGATGGACGGATCAAACGGTATATGTTTTCAAAGGCCCCAAAGAAGCCGATTTGGATCATAGTATCATGCTGACTCTTGATAGAAAATTACGGCATGATAAGATTTCTCATTTTGCTTATGAAAGAACTTCGCCGATTCTTGAAACGATGGATGGGGTCGATGTTCTCAAAGATGAAGAAATTACTTTGCCGGACGGCAATCCGGCCTGGGAATTTGTTTATAAATGGGTCCCGGCCGACGATATGATATTTTTTCAGAAATACGTTTTTGTTTATAAGGATAAAATTGGGTTTACCTTTTCCGGAAAATATACTAAACAGACGATTAAAACTGTAGGTGCCCAAATGAAACAGATAATTGAAACTCTTTTACCTGGTACTTATGAGCCGGTGGATGATGATTGATGGGTGATTTAACTTTCACAAAAGCAACTGATGAGGAACATGAGATAGAGCTCAAATCTTATCTTATCAGTGCTTCCTGGGTTTCGGGAATGGCATTTGTCGGATTAAGAGCAAAATTAGAAGTACGCACTCTCTTTGTTGGTAACGGTGCAAAAATAAGAGTAAAGGGAAAAACAGTAAAAGGCAAAAAACTCGGCAAGGGCAAAGGCAAAATATATTATGATCTTTTTACCGCCGATTTCGAGGTTCCTGATAATATTGAATTGGATGATCAAATATATTTCGAAGTTGAACTTCCGGCCAATGATCTAAAGGGCGTATCGACCAAAATACCGGTTTATCCTCAGCCGAAAGCAAAAAATATGAAGTGGAGCTCCGATGAGGCAAGGCGTGGAGAAATTTTAACTTTATCTGCTGATATGGAAGATGTTAAGGATGGCACCGAGGCTACAATTGTTATTTATGAATTTGATGCCGACGGTGGTCACGATATTATTACTGATCTGAAAACAACTGTCAGAGATAGTAAAATAGAATTAAAATGGGAATATGAATACCATGAGGACACCGATGAACTCCCGACCAGCGAAGAAGTCGAACGGTATGGTGGTTCATATAATCCACCCGAGTATTTTTTTACTATCAAAATCGGTGAGTTTGAAATTGGCAAGGAAAATCAGGATTCAAGCCTGTTACTATTTAAAGACTGGCTTGAAATAAAGATGCTTGATAATAATAGTCAGGCCATTTGTGATGTAAAATATAAAGTGACTCTTCCCGATGGTCAGACCAGAGATGGGACCATTGGCAGTGAAGGATTTGCCAGAGAGGATGGTATTCCTCCGGGAAGATGTCTGATTGAATTTGAAAATGAGGATGATGATTCAAATTCTGACAGTTCACAAAGTTCACAAAGTAGCACTTAGAATATTGGAATAGAGATGAGTGAAATACCTTATACAGTCGGCGACAACAATGCCGTTCAAGTTACTATCACCCGTCCGATGCGGGGGCTTGACACAACCGTTCCGAGTGGATCGGTCGGAGTCGTAACACCATGTCCGTCGGGCCGTTTCAATAGTAATCCAACTCCGGCGCCAGACAGCCCAGCTGCGCTTTTGACCGGACGGTATGAAAACACTACTAACGGCCAATGTCGTTGTACCGCTCAGATAAATCAAGCGGGTAATTATATTTTTGGATGGTTTCAAATCATATGTATTACAAGTGTTTCAGGTGGTGATTATGAGGATATGCCAGCGGCAACCGGATATTTTAAAGGTGAGATATCTGGAAATCGGGCCAATATAAGTGTTCAATTCGAAAGGCCGGACCAGGAGGCATCCACTGGCCATCTGGAATTGACCAATGTTCGGAACAATACTACCCACGGAAATGTAATCAGGCTTTATTTTCGCGAAAGTGGACAATATAATATCTCCAGAAGAGGTCAAACACTTAGTTTTCGCTGGGCGGAGATTCGACGTGTCGCGCCAGATCCAAGAATGCCAAGTACCGCTTTGGAATCTATTCAGAGGTCGCATCGAGCCCTCTATCAGGCCGATGCCCATCCATTAACAACCGGCCAGATGCGAGGGATCCGGATCTTTATGGACACCCATGTTAAGCCGGTTCTAAGGAACGGTCTTAGTGGCAGTGCCATTGAACGTGTTGCTGGCGTATATAACTTTTGCGCAATGTTTTCAAGAGTTTTCACTCGCCGCAGGTTTCTTGGAAATGAATCAACATGTCCGCATCACAGTCTGGTCCCGGTTGACAGCCGTTTTCGATGTTGCTGTGGCGCATTATTCCGAGCCCAACAGGCAGATTTGGTTAAAATGGTTCTATTAAATATTCTTGAGGCCGATACGGTTACTATCAATGGTACACCAAGATCGATACTTGAAGGAATATATATGCTGGCCCAAACCGACACCGGTACCGAGCCTCATGTATTTCGTGAATTTCGAGCCCTGTTTGGAAGCCGCGGTGGATCGCCAGTTTTACCTCAGCGCATGACTCAGTACAAATATCGATGCAGTATGGATTTTGTACGAGTTTCGGGAGGAATTCCCAATACCGGTATTAGTGTCGGAGGTCGGGCATTATTGATGACAATCAGAAGATCAGCACGACAGGCAACAGGCACCACTTGGGGGGCTTGGGCGGTGGAGGCGACCAGTACTGCGTTCCCGGGCGTACTTGGAATTATCAAGGCCGAAGTTAGCCGTGAAAGTGGCCAGGGTGCGCCTATTGGCGGTGAAATAGGGGTCAGTCAGTTTGAGATAAAAACATTTCGTCGTTGGAATTGGCAGGATTTCCCCGGACCGTGGGAGATTTTTAAAGCGTATGCGGCGGTGAGAATACCGTTTAATATTTATAGTAGTGATTTACTTAGTAGCTCGGCTGTTATTTTTCACGGTTCTGGTAATCTTCCGGCGATTGTTGCCGAAATTGAAAATTCATCTGGATCGAGTGTTGATTCAGATCACCGCTTTGCAATTCAGGCCGGATTTGTCTGGATGCCGGGATATCTCTTTTCGGGGACACAAGCTCGTGATCAGCGATCAATTGATCCAAGGGATTTGCCAACGGCGGGAGTTGACTGGACTGATAATATGTTTGTCTGCTTCAATATTGATGTTGAATCATTACGGACACCGGATGGACGCCGTTACCTTGGTATGGTGGTGGCTGAAAACCTGATGCTTTTTATGGGCAGGGGAAGTCATCTCAGAATTGACGGGCATACCAGTCGAACAGCTTCATGGTGGTATAATAATGTGCTATCAATCAGACGGGCCCAATTTACATTACAGACGATAGTTGATATTCTCGGGAATCATATGAATATCCCGCTATCAAGCACTCAAAGAACTGATGGTGATGGCAGTGCCCGAATATTTGGGCATGGAGAGCAGGCCGAAATGGCGGCAGGAACTGCCGATCAAGCAGAAGATCATACCGCACGAAGGGTTGATGTATCAATAAGTGGAAATGCCGTCGCAAGATTAGGAGATAGACAACAGGGATCATAGCGTATTTTATATATGAAATTGTTTTGCCAATGAAATATAGCCGAATAATTTAGATATAAATATCTTGACTTTATATTGTATGGGAACTATTTTTTTATGTTATAGAATAATGCCAATCAACCTATTGTCGTTGAGAGGATTATTGATTTCGTTATTTAAAAATTGCTGGAGTGGATAAAACTATATGGATATAGCCAATTATTCATCAGATTCTCGAGCTGTTATCAAAAACGCAAAAGAAGTTGCCGCACAATTGCGACATATTGAGATTGATATTGAGCATCTTTTGATTGCGACGATAAGGCACGAGGGCTCCGAGGTTGAATCTATCTTGAATCAACTCGGGAAATCGGTCGGTTTTATAGAATCAGCCGCCGACGAACATCTAAAGGATCAAACAAAGAAATCAACTGTTACTAACCCGACCATTTCTCCAGGGGTTCAGGAAGCTTTGATGCAGGCGGTTGAGGAAAAAAGCAAACTTATGGATGCTCTGGTGGAGCCGGAGCATATTTTTATCGCAATTTTTGATCCTAAATCAAAACTGTCTGGATATGTTCGTGAAAAAACCGAACTAACCAAGGAAGATATTTACAAGGCAATCGCCGATAGTAAATCGGTTGCTGAAATCACTACTAGTACAGCCTCGGCTGATGGCAAACCGGCAGAAGAAGGCGAAAAGAAGGTTTCCGGAACTCTTCGTTATTGTGTTGATCTGACCAATCAGGCCGCCGCTGGCGAATTTGATCCGGTAATCGGTCGCAGTAAAGAGGTTCAGCAGGCAATACAGATACTTCTTCGTCGCCGTAAAAACAGCCCCGTTTTGGTCGGTGGAGCTGGGGTTGGCAAAACCGCTATTGTTGAAGGTTTCTGTCAGGCGATCATTGATGGTACCGTTCCCAAGGCTCTTCAGGATGTTAAGGTGATGGAAGTTGATATGGGCGCACTTGTGGCCGGAGCGAAATATAAAGGCGAATTCGAGGAGAGATTTAAGGCTCTGGTCAGTGATGTGGTTAAATCAGGTGGTAAGATCGTTCTATTTATTGACGAAATCCATAACATAACAACATCAGGCGGTTCGGGCGGTACAGATGCCGCCAATCTTATAAAGCCGGCTTTGGCGCGCGGCCAACTGCGGCTTATTGGCGCTACCACCGGCGAAGAATACACCAAGGCTATTGAAAAAGATAAGGCCCTTGACCGAAGATTTGAGAAAGTCAAAGTAGAACAGCCTAATTATGAAGATTCTGTACGGATTTTGCAGGGTGTGGCGTCCAAATATGAAGAGCATCATAAGATCGTTTATGATCCTGAGGCTTTGTGCAGTTCTGTGAAGTTTGCTCAACGCTATTTAAGCGAACGAAACCTACCTGATATTGCTTTAGATATTATTGATGAAGCCGCTTCGGAATTCGATGTCAAAAAAGAGATGGCTGGTATGAAAATCCCGATAATGAAAGAGCAGATCACCGAGATAAATGAACTGTTGAAAAAATGTGATGGAAAGACACCCGATAAATGCGGCGAGGATTATGAAAAACTAACTAAGGTGTATGATACATTCTCACGAAATCTCGCAACGCTTCAGGATCACTGGGATTATCGACTTGAGGCGAAAACCGAGGGGGCGGAATAATGGCAGATAAACCAAGACAGGTCATTGAGATAAAAGAAGAATTCGATGGCAAGATCAAGCGATTGGAATTATTGCAAACCGCTGTTGATGCTCTGGAAGATAAAATAGATGATGCCGATATTGCCGCTGTTGTGGCTCGTCGGACAGGTATTCCGGTAACAAAGATGATGGCCGCCGAAAAAGATAAGCTGGTCCATATGGAAGATTTCCTGGCCAAGAAGATCATCGGCCAGAAAGAAGCGATCAAGGTCATTGCTAACGCTATTAGAAAAGCGAGAGCCGGATTAAAAATGAAAAACCGCCCGGTTGGTTCGTTCCTGTTTTTGGGACCCACTGGAACCGGAAAAACTTATTTGCCAAAACTTTTGGCAGAATTCTTATTTGATGACAAAAATGCAATGGTCCGGTTTGATATGTCGGAGTTTATGGAAACACATTCGGTCGCCAAGATGATCGGTGCTCCTCCCGGATATGTCGGGTATGAGGCCGGCGGTTTGTTGACCGAAGCGGTTAGAAAAAAACCATTTTCTATCGTTCTTTTTGATGAGGTCGAAAAAGCGCACCCTGATGTGTTTAATGTTTTGCTACAGTTGCTCGATGATGGTAGATTAACCGATGGACAGGGACGGACAGTCGATTTTTCAAATACTTTGGTTGTTCTAACCAGTAATTTTGCGGCGGATAAAATTCTTGAAGCTGATCGTGAGGGACGCGAGGTTGATATGGAAGAGGTGCGCGGTTTTCTGTTCACCAAGTTTCGACCGGAGTTTTTGAACCGCCTTAATGATATTGTAATTTATCATACTTTCACCAAAGAGCAGGTGGAAAAAATAACGGCTCTTGAATTTCATGGATTGTGTGATCTTCTCAAGGATCAAAATATCACGGCTGATCTTAGTGATGAAGCATGTAAGAAACTTGCTGATGACGGCTATACTATAGAACTTGGTGCCAGGCCGATTCAGAGAACTATCGAAAAAGAGATCATCAACAAATTATCGGTTAATATTATAACCGGTGAAATTGGCCCAGGTGATAATGTTAGTGTTGTTGTCAAAGATGATGAATATGGTTTTAACGTGACAAAAGAAGAGAATTAATAATATATTTGGAGGAGTAAATGAAAAAATTTATTCTTGGAGCAACCGAACGGGTCAAAAAAGATGATTCAATTCCGGTTGAATTGCTTCCTTCCAATAAGATGCTTTATGCCGCGAAACTGAACAATGAAGAGGATGCCGATGTTTCGCCGGTCAAGTGTAATAATCTGAAGGAAGTGTTTGAGAAATTTCGACCGTCTTTTGAGGCCGAACTGGAATCGACTGAAGGTGAACAGGTGAATGCCAACTTCGAAGTCAGATCGATGAAGGATTACACATCAAAGGAACTGATTGAGAAGAATGATTATCTTCAGGAAACTTACTACGGTAAGGAAATGCTAAATGATCTGGAAAAACAGTTAAAGAAAAACAAGTCATTGCAGAAGACGCTTGCTGACAAGGAAAAGAAAGAAGCTCTCCTGAAAATGGCCAAGTACTATATAGACCTTCTTAGCGAATAGAAAAGAGGTGATTATAAATGGGTGAAGAAGAAAAACAAGAAGCACAGGCACAGGAAGCACAAGCCAAGGAAGCCGCTCCCGCAGCGGCCGGTGAGGTAATTTCCGACGATGAATTTACGTCAATGCTGGGTGAATCTTTTGGAAGTTTTAAAAATTTAGCGGCCTTGATGCCATCGTTTAAGACACCTGATGGTGACCTTGTCCGTGGTGTTGAATGGCTTGATCCTAAAAAAGATTTCCAGCGTAAAGAATTTTTAACAAAAAAGAATTTTGAGGGACAACGTAAACTGTTGGCCTTAAGATTGAATAAATGGATCGAGTATCTTGCCGGTGAAGATGCCCCGGATACAACACGTAAAAAATTGAGCGAAGATTCAGCCAAACTGGAAGCAAATCTGCGTAAAAACATGACTAAGGTGCATAGTCAGTCACGCGAACTTGAGACGACTTATCGCGCTATCGATAAGTTCTTTGCCAATGCACAACAGGAACCGGATGAGAAAGTTAACGCTTATTTTGCCAATGCCGGTATTGAAGAGTTAACAGATCCTGATGATAAAGAGAAATTCGAGCAGTTAGGAACCGCTATTGCAGATCTATATCGTGAGTGGAGTATTAAAGAATGCTTCTCGATGGCATGCGTTCCCGGTTATATGGGAAGTGTTGAAAATATTGATACTTTCGCCAGACAATTGGGGCTGTCGAATAAATTGCATATCATGACAGATCTTCCGAATTTTGAATCGGTTGATGAAGTTATGGAGATGCTTGATGATCCAACCTATGCCAATATGATTGGAACCGATAGTTATAAACAGTATGTTTCGGTTTTTGCCAACTATTTACTGGCACGTAATGCCAACGAATATGAAGATGATGATATGTGGGTACCACCATCAGCTTCTGTGGCAGGAATGATGTACAAGAGTGATTTGACCGTGGGTATGCAACAACCATCGGCTGGATTTAAGTATGGAAAGATTGCTGATGCCAAGTATATCCGTTTCAGGGCCAATCAGCCTGATGCCAGTAAGATCAATGAAAAGGGTGTCAATCCACTGGTCAGCTTCGAAGGTTCGGCCGTGGCAATGGGTTCGTCAACGTTGAGTACTCAAGAAACATTTAATGTCTATTCTATTCGTCGTACTTATGATTATGTTTATAAAACACTTCGTAACTATCTTAACAAACAGACCTTTACAGTGATCGATCAGAAGATGATTGATACTCTCAGGTCGGATATTGATAAGTTCATGCGAGCGATCTCCGGTGGAGATAATATTCTGCAGGACTATAATGTTGAGATTTTTGCCGATGAAGCGATGCGTAAGGCTCAGGAAGTTGATATTAAGGTCGCCCTTAATCCGAAGTATCCGGCTCGGACATTTAATATTGAGTTTGAGGCATGGGATGCTGACAACCAGACTAATGTAAAGGATAAGTAGAAATTAGTTTTATCTAATGGTAAAAAATTGGATTAATAATTTAAAAGTAGTTGAACTAAAAAAAGGAGACAAGTCATGGCAAGAAGACCAGTTTTAGAGATTGATGGAGTCGTGTATTCAAATGTGCACGAGGTCTCATTTGAAATGTACACTCCCTTCGACGATACCTGTCGTCCAACCGATCGTCCGCATGCAAAATGTATCAGGATCGAACGCGAGATGGATGCTGAATCACCGGTTATCGCACAATGGGCCGCTGATAAAGCAGGCACCAGCCGGAAAGCCGGATCAGTCAGTATCAGAGATACTGATGATGCTGATATGTTGGTTATTAAATGGACCAACGGCTTCCTTTCAAATTATCGTTGTGAGGTGCCGGATATTGTTGAAAAAGCCAAATTACAGCCGTTTGAAACATTTGAAATTCTGTTTGAAACAGTTACTATTGGCGATGCCACCATTGATAATCTCTGGAAAGCATAAATAGAACTATAGTATGGGCGGAGTAAAAACTCCGCCCATATTAAATTATTTAAAGGCGGTTTCAAAAATGTCCATCGAGCAAGAAGATCATAATATAGATAATGAGCCTTATGACCCTAAGGCGCCCAAAATTGAGACCCCAGCTGAATGTACTGTTAAGATTATTGGTGAAGAACTTGTCCATAGTGTTATTAAGTTCAAACTTAAACAATATATCAACGATCATCATGTCTT
>JAAERC010000099.1 GCA_024230695.1 Candidatus Zixiibacteriota bacterium | reverse complement strand
TTCTGATCGACATACCCTTTGCTGGCACATCCGCTAATTAACAGAAGCGCGACAACCATAAGTACTGTCAGAATTCTTAGCATAATGAACATGTCCTTCCTAAACATTAATAGGTTTACCTTAAATTTTCCCAATGATATAATCAGATTGACATATAAGTCAAGATAAATTTTAATTATTGTTTGACGGCTCCAGATGTAATCCCTGAGACAATATGCCTTTGAAAGAAGAGGAAAGTGGCCAAAACCGGCACGACTGCAAGAGCCGACCCGGCCATTAGATGCGGCCAATCTATCGCCTGATGCCCCTGATAAAGGGCCAGACCAACCGGCAACGTTCTTACCGTTTCGGAACTGGTAAGAATAAATGGCAGTAAAAAGGCATTCCAATTTGTTAAAAATATCTGAATGGCCAAAACCGCCAAAGCCGGTTTACAAAGCGGCATAACGATTCTAAACAGAATTTTAAACTCGCCGGCACCATCAATTCTGGCCGCTTCTTCCATAGAAACTGGCAATGTATTGATATATTGTCTAGTCAAAAAGATACCAATTGGATTAACAAGAAACGGAATAATCAGCGCCCAGTAGCTATCATACATCCCGAGTTTAAATATAAGCAGATAAAGTGGGATTATAATTATGTGAGCGGGAATCATTAAAACAAATATCACTGAATAAAACCAGAAATTCTTGCCGATAAATTGATAACGTGCAAAAGCATATCCAGTCAAAAAACAAAAAAATATGTTACCAACCGTAACAATAACTCCCACAATAATTGAATTTAAGAAATATCTAACCATATTTCCAGCGGTCAGGATATTGACATATGTATCTAAGGTCCAGGTCATAGAAAATAGATTTTGCAGACTCAATCCTGAATTTGATGGTAGAAAAGACACTCGGAACATCCAAAGTAATGGAAATATCATTATCAACAAAATCAAACTGAGGACAGTATAACGGATTGTATTTTTCACATTGCTCTCCGTCTAAACAATTTAAATTGAACAATCGAAAAAGCGGCAATAACCATAAAAAGCAGATATGCCGCCGCTGAAGCGTAACCAAATTCAAAACGATTGAGCCCTGATTCATAAATATAATAAACAGCGGTGGAACTTCCATATTTGCCTTTAGTCATAACAAATATCTCCACAAAAACCTGAAATGATTTAATTGTATTGATAACAATAATATATAGCGCGACTGGTTTTAATAATGGAATGGTTATAGAAAATAACTTTCTAAAAAAACCGGCACCGGCAACTTCGGCAGCTTCATACAGTTCCTTTGGGATTGATTTTAACCCAGCCAAAAATAATAACATATAATATCCGACCGACATCCAAATATCCATCGCCATAACACTGTATAAAGCAGATTTATTAGATAACAAAAAGCCATTGGCGGGCGGGGAGAAGCCTATTATTTCGGCTAATAGATACAAATATCCGCCTCGCGAATATAAATTTGTGAAAATAAGAGCGATAACCACCATTGATGTAATCGAAGGAATGAAAAATCCTGATCTAAAAATAGCCCTACCCTTAAAATTTCTTTCAATTAATAAGGCCAGCACTAATGAAACAACCGTCGTGATTGGAATCGTTCCAAAAACAAAAATGAATGTATTTTTCAGAGACAATAAAAATGCTTGATCGCTTAATAACCTGACAAAATTATCAAAACCGACCCAATTGTATGAATGCTGCA
>JAAERC010000098.1 GCA_024230695.1 Candidatus Zixiibacteriota bacterium | reverse complement strand
TACTTTGATTCTCGGCCTTTTGGCTAATGAAGATATATCTGTTCGTAATTATAATCGTGGCAAGGACACCGCTTTTACATTATCATTTCTAAATTCTATTGGTCGTGTCACTGAACGGAGTGCTACAGAGATCGTTGTCAAAGCAGATAGTCCAATTCAGATCGATGATTGTGCCGAATTGGAGTACAATGGTGGAGCTGTGCCATTATCGCTGATAATCAGTTATCTCGCAGGGAAAAATATTTGTTGTACACTCTGCTATTCAAATATAATCAATACTGATTTTATTGATTTGTTGGTCAGTTATCTTAATAAATATGGTATTGATATCGATCATGATGCGGATACCAGACATATCTATTTTAGATCCTATTGTGATTCATTAATGGAATGTAAGCTCTCCAATGCTATGCCAAATTTAAAAAACTGTCTGCTGTTTTTTGGCCTAACATCCGGACGATTCATTTCAATTAAAGAGAAAGTCGCGACTGATAATACTTTTGAAAAATTAATCACAGAATTGGGTGGAACAATAGCGATCGAGGAAACCAAGTCGGTGATGACGGTCGATCCTAATGATCCACGTAAGAAAATTAAAATTGACAGTTTTGATTATAAAAGGAAAATTGAATTGGCAAAAACATCAACAATAAATGGTTGTGAAATATCTATGCCCTCTGATTTTCATTCATTGGCGGCCTTTATATTGTTGGCGATTCTCAAAAAAGATAGCTTGACTATAAATGATGTTTATATAAACGATTGTATGAGCCGGTTCATTAAGATGCTAAAATCGTTTGCCGCTGATGTTGTACTTAGTAACAAGAAGTTATTGGGGAATTATAGTACTAATACTCTTGCTATTACTGGTCGTGAGGCAAAGGGCCGTAAACTATCTGGTGCAACTGCCGGAGTAATGATGCCATTGACACCATACATTGCAATTGCGGCGGCGGTTGGAAATGGCAATACGGTAATAAGAGATATTGCGGAATATACTATCTGGCAAAATAATCCTTTTAATGAAATAGTTTCGGCTCTTAAAAATCTGGATATTAAATCAGGCGCTATGGAAGACGGCTTGGTGATAGAGGCCAGGGCTGATTATGACGAGGACAAGTACGGTCCATTTGGAAATAAAGAAACGGCGCTGGCGTTTTACATGCTGACTTTATCTGAAAATGTTAAGACGACCTATAATGGTTTTGATATGGTTTCTGAGAATTATCCAGAGATTGTCGAAGCAGTACAGTTCGCTTATGAAAATCAGCTTCTTTCGAAATCGACCTGATTATAAATATGATTTGTATTTTATCAACCATCTGCTGTAATAAATATTCCGAAAGATAATTGATATGTCCAAAGTAGAACATATCACCGATGGACCGATTTACTCAACAATATTTAAACTCGCATGGCCGGTTGTGGCCGCGATGTTTCTTGAATTCGCGTTATCGATCACTGATTATTTTTGGGTCGGGTTTTTAGGTACTGCCGAACAGGATGCGCTAACATCATCGATGATAACCGCCTGGACACTTTTTGCAACCATAAATATTATTGTGACCGGCGTTACGGCTATGGTATCCCGGGCTATTGGTGCCGAAGATAAGCCAAAGGCGATTTATGTCTCTCATCAGGGGATTTTAATGGCCATTAGTATTGGTGTGGCCTTCTCATTCCTCGGAGTTTTTTCGACCCCATACATTTTAAAATTTATGAAGGCTGGTCCGAATGTAATTGATTTGGGTGTTTCATACCTTCGAATATTCTTTGCGGGCATATCAATATTTTTTGTTAATGATGTCCTCGGATGTATTTTCAGGGCTTCGGGAAATACAAAATCACCCACACTTGCGTTCGCAATAGGAACGGTTATTAATATTGGTCTTGATCCATTGCTTATCTTCGGGTGGGGACCAATTCCGGCATACGGTATTGCCGGTGCAGCTTATGCTACAATAATTGCCGTGATCTGTACATTCTTAATTTTACTTATGCTAATATTTAAAGGTAAATTGGATTTTTCAATCGGACGCTGGTATCGGGCACATGTCGATTTTTCAATGATGTTAAGAATTGTCAAAATCGGACTCCCCGTATCTTTGCAGAGTATTACATTTATTATAGTTTACTGGTTTATTATTCAGATTGTTCATAACTATGGCGATGTAGCAGGGGCGGCTATGGGGCTTGGTAACCGAATGGAATCGATGTCATAT
>JAAERC010000097.1 GCA_024230695.1 Candidatus Zixiibacteriota bacterium | reverse complement strand
TACTTTGATTCTCGGCCTTTTGGCTAATGAAGATATATCTGTTCGTAATTATAATCGTGGCAAGGACACCGCTTTTACATTATCATTTCTAAATTCTATTGGTCGTGTCACTGAACGGAGTGCTACAGAGATCGTTGTCAAGACAGATAGTCCAATTCAGATCGATGATTGTGCCGAATTAGAGTACAATGGTGGAGCTGTGCCATTATCGCTGATAATCAGTTATCTTGCAGGAAAAAATATTTGTTGTACACTCTGCTATTCAAATATAATCAATACTGATTTTATTGATTTGTTGGTTAGTTATCTTAATAAATATGGTATTGATATCGATCATGATGCGGATACCAGACATATCTATTTTAGATCCTACTGTGATTCATTTATGGAATGTAAGCTCTCCAATGCTTTGCCAAATTTAAAAAACTGCCTGCTGCTTTTTGGTCTTACATCTGGACAATTCATTTCAATTAAGGAGTCAGTCGCAACTGATAATACTTTTGAAAAACTGATCACAGATTTGGGCGGAGCAATAGCAATCGAGGAAACCAAATCGGTGATGACTGTTGATCCTAATGATCCGCGTAAAAAAATAAGAATTGATAGTTTTGATTATAAACGAAAAATTGAGTTGGCAAAAACATCAAAAATAAACGGTCGTGAGATATCTGTTCCTTCTGATTTTCATTCACTGGCGGCTTTTATACTATTGGCGATTCTAAAAAAAGATAGTTTGACTATAAATGATGTTTATATAAACGATTGTATGAGCCGGTTCATTAAGATGCTAAAATCGTTTGCCGCTGATGTTGTACTTAGTAACAAGAAGTTAGTGGGGAATTTTAGTACTAATACTCTTGCTATTACTGGTCATGAAGCAAAGGGCCGTAAACTATCTGGGGTAACAGCCGGAGTAATGATGCCATTGACACCATACATTGCAATTGCTGCGGCGGTTGGAAATGGCAATACGGTAATAAGAGATATTGCGGAATATACTATCTGGCAAAATAATCCTTTCAATGAAATAGTTTCGGCTCTTAAAAATCTGGATATTAAATCAGGTGCTATGGAAGATGGCTTGGTGATAGAGGCCAGGGCTGATTATGATGAGGACAAGTACGGTCCATTTGGAAATAAGGAAACGGCGCTGGCGTTTTATATGCTGACTTTATCTGAAAATGTGAAGACGACTTATAATGGCTTTGATATGGTCTCCGAGAATTATCCCGAGGTTGTCGAAGCTGTCCAGATTGCTTATGAAAATCAGCTTCTTTCAAAATCGACCTGATTATAAATATGATTTGTACTGTATCAACCACCTGCTGTAATAAATATTCCGAAAGATAATTGATATGTCCAAAGTAGAACATATCACCGATGGGCCGATTTACTCAACAATATTTAAGCTCGCATGGCCGGTTGTAGCCGCGATGTTTCTTGAATTCGCGTTATCAATCACCGATTATTTTTGGGTTGGTTTTCTGGGGACTGCCGAACAGGATGCACTAACATCATCGATGATAACCGCCTGGACACTTTTTGCTACCATAAATATCATTGTGACCGGCGTTACGGCTATGGTATCCCGGGCTATTGGTGCCGAAGATAAGCCAAAGGCGATTTATGTCTCTCATCAGGGGATTTTAATGGCCATTAGTATTGGTGTGGCCTTCTCATTCCTCGGAGTTTTTTCCACACCATATATTTTAAAATTTATGAAGGCAGGTCCGAATGTAATTGATTTGGGTGTTTCATACCTTCGAATATTTTTTGCGGGCATATCAATATTTTTTGTTAATGATGTCCTTGGGTGTATTTTCAGGGCCTCGGGGAATACAAAATCGCCGACACTGGCTTTTGCAATAGGAACTCTAATTAATATTGGTCTTGATCCTTTGCTTATCTTCGGGTGGGGACCGATTCCTGCTTATGGTATTGCCGGTGCGGCTTATGCTACAATAATTGCCGTGTTCTGTACATTTTTAATTTTACTTATGCTAATATTTAAAGGTGAATTGGATTTTTCAATCGGACGCTGGTATCGGGCACATGTTGATTTTTCAATGATGTTAAGAATAGTCAAAATCGGACTCCCCGTATCTTTGCAGAGTATTACATTTATTATAGTTTACTGGTTTATTATTCAGATTGTTCATAACTATGGCGATGTAGCAGGGGCGGCTATGGGGCTTGGTAACCGAATGGAATCGATGTCATAT
>JAAERC010000096.1 GCA_024230695.1 Candidatus Zixiibacteriota bacterium | reverse complement strand
ATGAATTTCAATACGCTTAAATGGTTTGGGGTATTCATCGGGATGAAATGCCTTTACCTCAATTTCAATTCCGGTGACATTTTGTTGCATCTTTTGAAGGATCCTGACGACATCAACACCGGTGCAACCGGCCACGCCAAATAAAACCAATTCGGTTGGTTTATAGCCATCTTCGGTTCCGCCAGCGGTTTTGGGGCCATCGGTAGCAATCTTGTGACCAAATTCTGAGGTTCCCTCGAATCTGATACCATCAGTCCATTTTAATTTAGCTTCCATCATATCCGTTTTTTCTCCAAAAAATCATTACAATTGTAAATCATTTTATACTTATAAGTTTAAAACAGAATTTAATATATATGGTTCCAAAATAAAACTAATTTTGGACATTTAGTCGGGTCGAAAGCAGTAAAGAAAGTCTGATTGATAAAAACGGGATAGTTTTGCTGAGGCCGTCAATATGCGCATAATTGTCAATGATGTTTATCCCTGATAAGGCATCTATGTATAGATACGGTTTTATATATCCGCTAAAAGCGGTTGAAATTAAAAATGATTTCTCGACAATCCCGGTCGGGAACGGTTCGGAATAATCATCCGTATCAAGCCAGGGCTCGTCCCAGTAATCATCGAAACGTCCTTCGCCTTTACGCTGATATGAAAAATTAAGAGAGGCCTTTTTGTTGTCCCTGAACCATTTTTCAAAAGTAAGCGAGTAGCGTTCACCATCGGGACCAAACGGATGACCGATAAGTTCGCCCCGGTTTTCATATCTGTTTCGAGCGTAAATCTGATTGTAGGTTCGGTTGGTGATTTTGAGATATTCGGCTTTGAGGTCAAATAGATTGAAAAGATCAATCGAATGAATACCGAGTTGTATTCCAATTTCATTTGGTTCATTGTCTCCGCGAACTTCACTATCTATCTGGAAATCATCAATTAGAAATTGTCCGTAAAATTTATGACGGTTTTTTAAAAACCAAGTAAAATCGAACCCAAGAAAAGTGTTGTCATCATAATTTTCATTTAGTTGAAAAGCATGGAAAAACATCAATGGGTTTAAATAAGCAAGTTCGATTGAACGTCCGGGACCGCCATATATTATTGTTTCAAAGAGACTGAAATGTAAATTCTTATTTGGTTTAAAGGCTATCCGGTGTCCCGCGAAGTATCTATTTTCATAACCAACCTGATTTTCGATAAAAGAAAACTGTCGATTAAGTTTGGCAAATTGGTAGGTAAACTTGAATTTGCCCCAATCACCACGAATCTGAATTCCATCCATCGGGCGGGCTGTTTCTGAAAGTATCAGCGATTGCCGAGATGGTCCCCAAGATGAGCCAAAACGACCCGCAATGATTTGAAAACCTCTGCCTTTATAAACAGCCATTGCGGATTCAACTTCGCCAGCTAATCCGCGCCATTTTTTCCCTTTGTATTCGGGGTCCTGAGCCAGACGTTCATCAAGCAGATAACTTGTATACACAGAAATATTTTTTTGTGCCAGAGCTAAAAACCCGACTCGAATTGATTCAAACCCTGAAGCTCGTGAAAATTTTGATGATCTAAAATCTTCGGATATAATCAGAAAAGGTGATAATTGAAAACGATCTGGTTTGGTTTTTCCAAAGATCATATTATCGGGGAAAAGATTTTTTTCAGATATTGGTGCCAATTGAGAATTGAAGCGAGTAGAGATATTTTCAAATTCATCTCTTTGAAGAAAGTCACTCAAAATTTTATATTCCGGGACTTCGACTGGAATAAAAAACTCTCCTGGCTGCAAAGATACACCAACAAACAAGAGAATTAACACTGCTATAAAAATTCTAAGAATATTCACCGGCAATCCATTGCCTAATAATTTATAAATTAACTGGCTCCCTTGCCTTTCAATACTGCCGGGATCGTCTGAGCCATAATTTTAGCATCCATCGTTAATGACCATTGATCGATATACTGCAGGTCAAGTTCGATCCAGTGGTCAAAATCAACATTGCTTCGTCCATTAACCTGCCAAAGGCATGATAAACCTGGCTTAACCGATAGTTTGCGGTGTTGCCACGGTTTAAATTTAGCAACTTCCTGAGGAAGCGGCGGGCGCGGGCCGACAAGTGACATATCTCCTTTGAGGACATTATAGAATTGTGGAAATTCATCCACCGAATATTTTCTCAAGAATCGTCCGACCTTGGTAATACGCGGGTCATTCTGAATTTTGAATACCGGACCGGACATCTCATTTAGATGCTGTAATTGTTCTTTAAATGTATCGGCTTCATTTATCATCGTTCTCAGTTTAATCATTTTGAAAACCCGGCCATTTTTTCCGGAACGTTTTTGCTTATAAAAAATCGGACCTTTAGAATCAATCCGTATTGCCAAAGCCGCAATCGCGACAAAAGGAGCTGAACATATGATACCAACGGCGGCACCGACGCGGTCAATGAAGTCTTTAATAAGTAATGCAAAACGGTTTTCCGGAATTGAATGGTACAGAAAGACCGGTTGTCCATTTAGCGAAAATGAACGGCATTTAGAACCGGATTGAACAAAAATATCCGGCAATAAACATATTTTTACACCCATCGATTCAACAGTACTAAACACGCTTTGCTTATAATGCTGATTATCTTTTTCCAGCGCCATAACCACAAAATCAACCTGATTGGTCGAAATCAGCTGGCTGATATTATCAGGATGACCAATCAATGGGACATCGCGATAACGCCACAGGCCTTTTCTATCATCATCAACAAAACCGAGAATTTTCATATTAAGCTCGGGATGATCCAGGAAAATATCGGCCGCTTTTTTCCCTCGCTCGTATGATCCAACTATAATAACATTTCTTTTTGTACCCGGAAAAGCAACCGGATTAGGGCCATTTGCTATTAGTCTGTTATATCCACGCCAACTGCCAAAAACTAACAATTGAAGGATAAGATTACCGGCCAATAGCAAACTTAATATTTGAGGCGTAATATTTAAATTGGTAAAAAAGGCGAGAAATGTTACCATCAAAATAAACTTTATCTCACCAAAAAGAAAATCACTAAATTTATCACGAACAATTTTGGTAGGTGCCAGGTCATTATCGGGCAATTTTACTAAAAGCAAAAGCTGTAATAGAACAGCGGACATTATTGTTGTATAGGTTGTAATGAAGTCAGAAAACAGATTAAACCGGCCATGGAAATATATGAGAAAACCGGTTAGGAGGAAGGCCTTGGCAAATCTATAGACAAATTCCTCAATTCTACACTTCTTTACTGATTTCATCTTGCACCCCTGATAGTATTAACCGGCAGTAAACCAAACGATCCTATCGCCGAACCTATTTTTGAATAGATTCTGTAATAGATAGTTTGATTACACAGATTAATTAAATTGAATACCCCTCTAACAATTCTTCCTTCTATCGTATTGTCGATACTTAAGGAAAAATCTTTAGTGGCAATCAGGTGATGTTTACACAAAAACATAAGATTGTTTTCATTTCCCGGGTACTCCATTACCCGTTTCTAAATTGTAGAAATGATCCCTCTTTCTCCTTCCCATCCTTCTAACATCCAGTATTTCTTCTTTGCCTATCACAATCTAAGGCCATTTGTTTCCGTACAAAGGATGTAATTGCGTAAGATTATACTACTCTTGGGACAAATAGGCAACATATTTTTATACTCTGTTTTGCTAATATAAGATGTTTTAACCTAAGAAGTTAGAACACCATATTACTTTCTATCCGACTCCCGGAGACAATATCATGATTCCTTCCGATAATTGGCCCGGTGGCAGTCTCTAATGGTTTATATGCAGTTAGACGATTATGTTCCGGTTTATTATAATTTTCGTTATTTGCCATCGCTTCAAATATATTGATAATAGATATAGCATCAATATCAAGAGCAAATGGTATTAAGACATTCCCGGCCAATCCTGGATAACATGCAAGATCAAGAGCCTTGACACCTATTTTATTTAGTTGCGATAAAACCTCTTCAGTTTTTGGGGTTTTGATCACAAATGAATAGTCCGGATTTAGGAAACAATTTAAGTCGAACATCCTGAGCCTGATTGATAAATACAACATTTCCTGTCGAGCATCTTTAATCCGTCCCAATCTGGAACCCTTACTTTTCAGATTATTTAATATTTTATCTAGGTCTGAGTTACCATAACTAATATCAAATATGTTATTATTGATATTATTAATAACTGCCGGACTACTGATTATATAATCCATCTGATCGTTATTATCATTATTATCACCGGTGATTGTTCTGATGAGTGCCACATTTTCATACTTATCTATTAGATCGAGAGAAGTGATCTGGCTGGATTCAAATGTTGATTCATCGAGAACCACAATGATATTTTCTGACACATTGAGAATATGTTCTATTTCTCTTTGGCTATAAACAACACCTGTATATTTGTTGGGGTTACCCATTACTATCATTTTTGTGCGGGTCGTTACTTTTCCAACTAAACCTAACAGGTCGGGCAGGAACATTGGTTTTTCATAAAATTCAAAATAAGAAGCATCGCAAGAAGAAATTGTCTGCAAAACATTTTCATTAGTCGGACCAACTGTTAAAACTTCATCACCGGGGCCAATAAAAGATTTAAAAAATCTAAGCAAATTTTTATTAGGCTGTGCAAAAAAGCCTATGCGGTTTGATTCAATTTTGTTTTGACTACCAAGTAGTTTCTTGATGCTTTTAATATTTGAGTAATTAGTGCTCCCGGAAGCAGAATCTACTGTTCTTTTTTCAAGAGTTAATTTCATTTATTTTTTTCTTTCATTTCCTTAATTTTCTCAGACTGAACAATAGGTTCTCTATTCAATTTCGATTTATTGATTGTCCCAAATATTCTTTTGGTTGAATTTCTTATCACTGTTCCAAAAGAACTCCTAAGCGGTTTCTGGACAAATTCCATTGCACGTTTTAAAATTGTTTTTTTCCTCGAAAAGGTTTTCACTTTTGCGGATTTTTCTTTGGGGTCGTTAAGATAAGCTTCAAACCGGATCAACCGCGATGATTTTAGCAACGCTTCTTTGATATCATCGAGTGAGTTAGATTTCACATCCTCGAGGTCAACATATGCTTTACCAACTTTATCTACACAATGAGCATCGCTTCCGGCCGATTGTGGAATATCGGGGTGGCATGCAAAAAAATTATCGGCATCAATTAGAGACTCACTTTTGCAATTTAGATTAACCGTTTCAACCAGATCAATCCGAGACATTATTTCACGCGCCTCATCGGCTGAGTACAACTGATGTTTGTCTTTGGCATACATAAAACCATTGCCTCTTCGGAATGGATGTGGCAGAACGACAAGTCCGCCCTGCTTGTGGATCTCATCGATAACCTCGAAAATATCTTTGGATTCGATTTTGTCTTGTAGAAATAGGCCGATTATATGAGTTCCCTTCCAGGTCGAAATCTCCATTCCAGGGATAATCGTTACTTTTTTGGAAAGCTTTTGGGCCAGTCTGACGCCAGAAATTGAATCATGGTCGGTGATAGCAATGGCATCAAGTTCGGCCTTCTCAGCGGCCGAGACAAGTTTATCGACAGCGGTATCGCAATCAAACGAGTAACAGGTATGTGTATGCAAATCTATTTTCATATTATCTTTCGGCCATATTAGACCATTTCAATGTTGAAAAGATTTGCAAACCTTATGCCGGAGATCACAAAGGAAATGAAATTTCTATAATGGGGTGTCTGTCAGGGGTTTATGTGATATTAAAATATTTAAGACTGACGATATCCGTGAAATTTGGAAAATATTTCTGGTAAAGCTAAGAAGCTTGTTCCGGTGTATAGTGAAGAAATCTATAAATTAAAAAACTGAATTATTTCAATAACTCAGTTTTTTATTGACTATTTTTGTGACCGAAATTTAAAAAAAGTTACAATATATCTCTATAACTTATCGATAATAAAGACTGAGGTTAGCAGGCCGCCGGTAATCGTTACCACCTGTGAGATTATTTTTAGCCAGTCACGATCTTTTTTAATTGCGGTCGGAACCACAATAGCATCACCCAGATCTACCCGTTTGCCAAGAGTTCCCCGTCCGGCAAAAACTTTTCCATCGGCCTTAATCAATTTCATCGCCTTTTTGTCGGCCTGACGACCCAAACTCCCGGCTCGGGTGATATAGTATCTTACTTTTTTGCCCTCATCGTACTTGATCGTTCCTTCGGCGCCAACCGCACCCATCACTGAGATACCAGATGGTATTTCGGGGACATAAATATAGTCGCCGTTTTGGAGGGTAATATCACCTTCTTTACCTCCGGTAGACATCAGCTTTGAAATATCAATAATAATTCGATTAACATTATCGGCGCTAAATTTTATAAACTCGAGTTTTTTGATATTCCCCAAAGAATCCTCTTTAAGCGGTTGTGAGTTTTCGATGATTTTTGGGAGGTTTTGTCTGATCAGACTTTCACCGATAGTAGTTCGCTGGAAAATTATGCCGGTCGGGAAAGCCCGATCGGTGAATCCCCCGACTCGTCTTAGCATGCTATACAGGGTTTCCTGGCGAGATAAAAGTGCATAGTCACCCGGGAATTTTACTTCGCCCTCAATAGTTGCCAGATGATGAACAAACCAGTTGGGCACTTTCCTGATAAATACATGGTCATCTTCCCTGAGTTTAATTTTTTCACTTTCCGGGTCGGTAATATCAATCAACTGCGTTGTAACTTTGCCGAGATAATCGGTACGAGCCAGTTCGACATTAAGTTGATATGCATTTTTTCCCAAACCACCGGCCAAAAAGATAAGATCAATGATCGACATATTTTCGTAGTATGGATATTCATTAGGATATAATATTTCACCGTCAATATAAACATATTGATGCCTTTTGATCACATCCATCGAATATATATGTAACGAATCACGATCCTGTAGAGGTATATTTATTTGACCATCCAGCAGATCATTCAGATTTATGGGGATAATCTCTTTTGTTTTATTCGGATAAAATCGAAATAAATTTGCTCGTTCATAATAAACATCAGACGGTAACAATTCACACCGTTGGACCAGTTCAAGTAACGAAGTCGAATCGGTTCTTTCGAACTGTTGCGGTTGTTTTACCATTCCGCCAATCGAAACAACTTTCATTTTTCCTTCGTATCTGGGATACAGGGTTAAAATATCACCACCCTGAATCACGATATTATCAATGCCCTTAGAATTGTTTGGATTCATGTTAAGATCAATAACAATTCGTTCATTGTCGGGAGACAGGCGGTCAAGTTTGACACGGTCCATAAAGGCAATCGAAGTTGGTCCGCCGGCCATTTTTAAAACATCGGCGACCTTTTCATTGCCAACAAGCTCATAGATAGCAGGACGTTTGATCTCGCCAATAACAGTTACTCTGGGGCCTGAGACAGGAACAAAAACGGCATCACCGGATGATAATCTTATGTCACCCTGGCTATCTCCTTCAAGAAGGAATTTGTATAAATCAACGACTTTAAAAGTTTTGCCATCTTTAATCAATTTTACCTGACGCAGAGAACCGCGGTCATTTGGTCCATCGGCTAGATACAGAGCATTAAATAAAGTTGTAAGTGAGCTGGCCGTATAGGCCCCCGGTTTTTTTACTTCGCCGGTAAGATATACGCGGATCGAACGTATTTTGCCGAGGGAAACCGAAGTTTGAAAATCGGTATATACTTTGGATAACAAATCTTTTATTTTGGATTCAAATTCTTCAATGGTCATACCCCAGGCGGTCGTTTCGCCCACTTTGGGTATAAAAATGTTGCCCTGTCGATCAATGGTCAACTGGTATTCTTTTTCGACTTTGCCCCAAAGGTAAATCAATAGATTATCACCGGGGCCTAAAATATAATCCTCGATATTGGCCACGTCGGTTGGCGGCATAACTGATTCATCGTAAAAATTATCAAAGAGATCAAATCCAAATGGTTTTAATGTTGTATCCGGGATGGTGTCCAGCAACACTTCATCTACAAGAAGAGAGTCTGACAAACTATCTGGTAAAATATCTTGATACCTTAGGGTGTCATCATACATCTCCGGACTGGAATAATCGGCAGTTTGACGTTCGATCTGCCCTTTGGCCTTCATTTCCTCAAGAAGTTTATCCTGTTCGGCTTCATCCTGTTTGTCGAGGTACTCCTGAAGAAGTTTATCGCGAGTTATTGATTCGCCGCTTCTCTGGGATCTGGATAGAGCCTGCCCAGATAAAATCTGACTACTTCCTAAAATAATAACTATTAGAAACAAAATTGAAATTGATATTTTTTTACTCATTTTATCCTTCCTGGATTTTTTCTTCTCTATCCGGACAGATATCTGTTCGGAATATTAATATATCTGTCTCTGAGTATAATTCTGTCTAACCAAAAAAACAATTTTAATTTCTATATATAAATATAGATTTATTCAGATTTTGAAAACAAAGATGAAAAGTAATCAAGTCGCAAAAAAACATGATGCGACAATGAAACTTTTTTATTATATTAATTCCATGAGTAATGAACCAATACATATGTCAAGAGCCGGGATTGAAAAGCTCGAAAAAGAGCTCAAAGACCTGCGAACAAATAAACGACCGGCATTATGCGCCGAAATTAAAAGAGCGATGGAACTTGGTGATCTTTCTGAAAATGCCGAATATCATGCCGCCAAAGAGGCCCAGACACATCTTGAAAGAAAGATAGCCGAGATCGAGGACAAACTTAATCGGGTACGTCCGGTGGACACAGAAAATATTCCAACTGATAAGGCATATCTTTTTGCCAAGGTTTTAGTGAAAGATCTAAAGGACAGCGAGGAGATCGAATATCAACTGGCTCCAGCCGATGAAGTTGATATTGACAACGATATAATTTCGATTAAATCGCCGATTGGTGCCGCCTTGCTGGGAAAATCGGTTGGTGATGTTATTGAGATCAAGGTTCCGGTCGGAATTATAAAATATGAGATTTTAAAAATTTCACGCGATGATTAGAAATAAAAAAAAGCTCCCAATTGTGGGAGCTTTTAATTTTACATCTTGTAATTTCAATAATTAGAATTCATCGACCTCATCGTAATAATCCATATCTACACTATCATCAACAACATTTTCCATTCTAAATTCGTCATCATCCGATTTAACTTCGGCGACCGTATCAAGACAGTCCGTAGAACAATAAACCTGACCATCCCGACGGATTGCTCTGCCAATAATCGCTTCACCGCAAAAGACGCAGTCCATAAATACCTCCAATTACACAGCAGTTCATACCTAAACCAAATAGTGAATTTTAAAAAAAATATTTCCCCAAAGATAGCAAACAAAATTTCATCTTTTTTAAAATTTTATCAGTTAAGTATTTTTTTTCGGTCAGAATCGTTGAAAAATTATCCCAATAATCAAAAAAGATTTTTTTTTAGGAAAAACTATCTTGTTTGATACAACACAATCAAAGAGAGAGGAGTATCTTGTTCTATTGCAAAGGCTTATAGAATGTGAATAAAATAGGTCAAATATCTATATTTTTGGCGTCTCCATACCAAATTTTGCCCATTCTTCTTTCGATGGTCCAAAAAGACCCGGAATCTCTAATCCGGCCTGACGCATCAGAATTGTCATCTGTCCCCGATGGTGAATCTCATGTTCCCTCAAAACACGCAATGTAAATTCACGGGACCATTTTTCACCATACATTTCATCCTCAACTCTTAAATCTTCATCGGTCCAATTCTCTTTAATCTGTTCCAAAAGTGAACTGGCGGCAACATCGTAACCATCCATAATCTCAAAAGCTGTGTTAGGCAGTGGAGCATCCTCTTTGGGGCCAGATACTTTTAATCCGGTTCTATTGGCCATTTCCGGAATTGATATCGCGATATGCCAGGCAATTTTGGCCAATGAACGATGGCCATCGGCAACTTGTTGATTAAGCGACAAATCGGTCATAGCACCCATCAGTTTTCTGGTGGCATCAGATGAGTTTTTCCATTCATCGGTAAATTGTTTGATAGTCATATACATTTGTTAGTTCCTTTTTATAATTTTATTTAAATTAACTTAAACTAACAATTGATATATCAATTTAGCAATCACTTTTAGAAAAAACAGTTTCAAATATAACAATATCATTCCTATTTATCGCAAGACCTATCGTATTATTAACTTGACAGAAAAGGGTTTTGCCGTATATTTAATACAGATTTATCAAAGATCATATTTCTCGACTGGTTTCTTATTACCCTCACGGAGACTATTCGACTGGGCATGGGAATAAATAGGTATCTTTTAATATATATATTTTTTTTGGGAGGCAGGATGAAAAGGAAGTTTGTTCAAGGACTGTACCTCTCTCTGTTATTAACATTTTTTATGATTCTATCTGCCGGAACCGCCTTCGGTATGAATCAAACGGAAAACGAAAAGCAAAAACAAAAGATCGATCTTTTGCTGAAAGATCAAGACCGCCGGATCCCGCTTGATTTGCAAAAGAGTATACCACCCAACGGTATCGATGGGGATTTACGTTGCGGCACACCACCTATGGCTGATGAACCGAATTGGGATTATGATTATTCCAAATTTACTGACGATCAACGGGGTGTTATTTCTCCGGGGGCTGGCGCTGGGATGACAATAGGATTTACAACGTATGATCTTCAGCATTATGGGCGTTGCACCCGTCAGATTGCCTGGCGCAATACGCAGGATATACATATCACTTGGATGCATAAAAATAGTTCTAATCCAACAATTTGTTACGGTTACCGCGGAACAGTATATCAAGCCTGGGATGCGACCACAGGCACAATTAAATGGGATCCATACATTACTTTTGGTGGTGATCAATTACATGCCTCAGGTGAGCGGTCAGGCTATCCCGGAATTGATGCTATGTCAGACGGTCGGGCATTGGTTTATAACCATTATGACCAAATTGGAATAGAACCTTACACTTATCTTCCGACAATATGGCCCGACAATCCACCTTTATCTGGAACATGGGGATGGAAACAGAGTGTGTCCAGTTTTCCTGTAGAGTGGAACGATTCTGAAGCACTCTGGCCATATGCCGCTTTTCAATTGTATGATAATGGATCAGTAGAAGATACTATTATTCATATCCTTGCCAGAGAAAGTAATATCGAGAGTAT
>JAAERC010000095.1 GCA_024230695.1 Candidatus Zixiibacteriota bacterium | reverse complement strand
TGGTGATGAATCCCCGCTTGGCAAAACTATTAGTACAAATAAAAAAACTGATTATAAAATCATTGGAATTTTCGCTGATATCCCCCAAAACTCTCATCTGAAATTTGATATTCTTTTACCCTGGGAAAATCTGGCCGCCGCATATGGCCCGGAATATACCGAGGCATGGGGACATACCGGCTCATACACTTATCTTTTGGCTTCACCCGGAATTGATATTAATGCTTTTGAGGAGAAAATGGTGGCGCTGGCAAAGGCGGAAAATCCATGGCTGGAAGAATACAAAATGCAAATTGACCTGCCGATGCAACCGCTGACAGATATCCATCTGACTTCGCATTTTATGCAGGAATACGAAGTTAACGGCGATCGCGATTCGGTAAAATTTATGTTTATCATTGCGATGTTTATAATAGTTATGGCATGGGTCAATTATATTAATCTCTCAACCGCATCATCGCTGACTCGCTCAAAAGAGGTTGGTCTGCGAAAAGTGGTCGGGGCATCACGTGGTCAGCTTATTATGCAATTTTTCTCAGAGATAGTTGTTACAAATATAGTAGCATTGATATTTTCATATGCAATAATATCATCAGTTTTACCTTACTTCTGCCAATTAACCGGAGTTTCGATTGAATATCCTTTCTGGTCACAGAATTGGTTATGGATGGCATCTGGAATTATGTTTATCGCCGGCATTATTTTATCAGGTTTGTATCCGGTTTTGGCAATGTCATCTTTTAAGCCATCAACAGCTTTTAAAAGCCAACGGGGATCGACAATTAAGGGAATAAATCTTCGCAAGGCCTTAGTGCTGTTCCAATTTGTGATGGGCCTGTTTTTGATTATCGCCACTTTAACGGTTTCCAGTCAAATCTCATTTATGCGGCAACAGGAATTAGGTTTTGATAAAGAACAGATGTTGGTTGTTAAAGCACCTCGCGTAAGAGATGAAAATTATGGATCGAGTTTTGAATCATTCCGAGAAACCTTATTAAAAAGAACTGAATATGCGAAAATCAGCCATGTTACCGAAGTTCCGGGACGGCAGATTTATTGGGACGCTGGGGGAATTTTCAGGGTTGGCGAGGATGTCGATCAGGGCAAAAACTACCAGATCGTTGGTATTGATTATGATTTCGCCGATCTTTTTGATCTAAAATTAGTTGCCGGACGGAATTTTTCAAGAGAATTTTCTACCGATGATAAATCATTGATATTAAATGAAACGGCTGTGAAGTTTATGGGATTTGAAAGCGCCGAAAACGCAATTGGCGAAAAAGTGAATTATTGGGATGAGATCTTTACCGTTGTTGGAGTGTTAAAAGATTATCACCAACAATCACTAAAAGAGGCGTTTGAGCCTCATTTGTTCCGTTATATGCCAAATGGTCGTGGAACCTCAGGGATGATTGCGATGAAACTGAATACACCCAATACGAAGGAAGCTCTTGGAATAGTTAAAACAGAATACAATAGTTTTTTCCCGGGCAATCCATTTGATTATTTTTTCCTCGATGATTATTACAGCCAGCAATACAAAGCGAGTGAGTTGTTTGGTAAAGTATCGGGTCTGTTTACAATTCTTGCGATATTTATTACGGTCATTGGTATTTATGGATTATCATCGTTTAGTATTATCAGGCAAACAAAAGAAATCGGAATTCGCAAAGTCATGGGTGCCTCGGTTACGAGTATTGCCAAGCTACTGACTAAAGAATTAGTAATACTCGCTGTTATCGCCAATTTGATTGCCGGACCAATAGCATATTATGTGATGAATCTTTGGCTGGAGGATTTCGCTTTTCGTACCAACATTGGAATAGACCTGTTTTTGCTGGCCGGTGGCATAACACTGTTTTTTGCGATAGCAACAGTTATCTATCAGGTTATTAAAGCGGCCAGATCAAACCCGGTTGAAACTCTAAGATATGAATAGGTTAATGATATCATTGGCTCATTAAAATAGAGTCTAATTAATAGTATTTGCAATTTTAAACTTGCAAACAATACAGTAACGTCTATATTATTCATAGATAAGTATTAATAATAAAGTATAATAGATAATAAATAGATTTACTAAGTGAGGGCAGTAATCCTATTTTTAATTTGGCTGCA
>JAAERC010000094.1 GCA_024230695.1 Candidatus Zixiibacteriota bacterium | reverse complement strand
GACCACCTAGGGATATCTGCAAGAAAAGTGAACCATATGGCAAAGGTTTACTCCTTTATGGTGGAGAACAACGACATAGACCCAGGGCGATGGAGCTATTACGATGAGTATCTGAAATCACGCCGAGTCCAAAAAGCTCGTGAGGAACATGAGGAACTTGATAAGGTTGTGGTAGAACAGATAAAATCTCACTACTGTCCGGTTAACTATTCAATAATATCAATAGGTTAGAGATTTACTATGCACTCAATTTGTAATTTTGGAGAAAAGTAATAACAAACAATAACCCACAAAATTATTTTTAGGCTGATAATAATCGCGGCTTAATAGTCAAATAATTTCAACTGTTTATCATAAGTAGTATCCTCACGATAGGTTCTACGTGGATTAACCCGGAAGATAGAAATAAGTGGTTTTTGCTCAAATAGATTTACCTCTAAAAAGTGTAATAAGTGGGACAAAGTGTTTTTGAGTGAATATCTCTCCTTGAGGATAGCTAAAATGAGATAAACGATCATGGCAATCCAGATTTGAGTTTTTACCGCATTTGATGAAGTACCATAAAAGCTTTTTACTTTGAGGTTTTGTTTGATCCATTTGAAAAATAATTCAATTTCCCAGCGTGCTTTGTACAAAGCAGCAATTGTCTCCGCCGAAAGAGAGAAATTGTTGGTTAGAAATACCAAAGTTCGATCTTGTGTATCATCCCGAAAAGTTACTCTTCGCAACCGTTTTGGATATTTTGCTTTGGACTTCTTACTGAATAGCAAAATCTCTTGGTCGCTTCTTAGGCCAAGAGCCTTGTCTACTGGATGGGATAGGACACGGGTCCATTTGATAGATTTTTTCAGGCGGGTAACAAAGAATGCACCGGTTTGGTCGATGGTCCTCAACCAGTCGAAATCAATATATGCCCGATCGACAATATAGATCCCTGCCGGTTCTATTGGAATTTGAGGCGCAGCTTTAACATCATGTACCTTGCCATCAGTAATGGTCAGAAATGCCGGGATATTGCCTCTTAGGTCAATCATGGCGTGTAATTTAACAGCGCCTTTGGTTTTACGGAATTTTGCCCAAGGAAATAAGGATAACGTCAGGTCAATGGTAGATGCGTCAAGCGCATACACAGCATTGTCAACTTCTATTGCCAATTCGGTTCCAGCATACTCTCGTCGAGCACGCTGCATTAAGGATTTTGCAAACTCTTCATAGATCCGATAATCTCGGCGTTTATTTGTGTCGGCCAAAGTAGATCTCGGACATTGCTGGATACCAATGTGGTACAATTTGCTGGCATGGGCGTTAAGGGCAATGTCTATATCACGCAAACTATCTTCTTGGCGGATATGGGCGAAAATCATGCAGGCCATTTGGTTCCAACATCTAAAATACTTTGTGCGAAAGTCGCCTTTGTACTTGTTTACAATATGCTGAAATTCGTATCGTGGTAGTAAGTCCAGAAATTGAGTGAATACATATTGGCGACTGGGCATAATTCGATTTCGATAACACTGACTTTTATACTGTCCGGTAAACTATTATAAGGTAAGACAAATAACATGGCAACCTCATTCACCTCATAGACGATAGATATCCACAAAATATCTTTAGATTTAAGGTGGTTATGCCTAAAATCGGCATTTTTGACTGGTTTCTCGAAATTTTTTATCTCAAAAAGTTTTTTGTTCGATATACATTGTGTTATCAATAGGTTATTGGATATTATAAAAAGTTAACCGGACAGCAGTGATAAAAAATCATTATCATATGATTATCGAGACTCTAAAGCCAAATATCAGTAAGGTGATGCATTTCATCAACGGATCATACACAACCTACAT
>JAAERC010000093.1 GCA_024230695.1 Candidatus Zixiibacteriota bacterium | reverse complement strand
CGGGTTTAGTGGAGTTATTTTTATAAAAAACAGATTGGGATCAAAATGCTGTTTTAGAATATTTATATCAATTTTAGATTTTCGGGATGGCGCAAAATTAAGCGTGATTTTTCTGTCTCCGGCTTTGAAATATCGCTGACCATATTCGGCGATTTTTTCAAACGACCATTTTTTTATCGGGACCAAATAATCACGCTCTTCTTTATTTGTAGCATGAATCGAAAACTGAAGCTGAAATTTTCCTCGATAATGTTTTTCTTTTATATCAAGCAGTCTTTCAAAAAAACCATCCGACACCTTTGGTGCTACTGACGAAATACAAGGCATCAAACCCGGAGCGTTATATCGTTTGGGTAATTCATCAAGAACATCAAGAACAGCCATATTGAACGATGGTTCTCCCATTCTGGCAAACTGGATCTTAAATTTCTCTGCCGGAACGCAGAAATCCTGATAACGACGCTTGATCAAAAAATCAATCTGGCCAAAAATCTCATCATTGGAAAGTTTCCCATGATAAAAGCCACCGGCATCACAGATCGGACATTGCACCGGACATCCATAAAGAGTCGATACAATTAAGACCCACTTCTTTTCACGAGGATATGGGGGTTGGACAGATTCAAGGAACTCAATATTATGACTATTAGGCATTTCGGCCACAAATACTGTGGCGATATTTTCCTGTCCGGCGCTGGAAATTACTTTCATGAAGATTTATCCCGATATTTTCTTTCAATTTTCATTGCGGCTAAAACACCGTCGCCAACAGCAATAGTAGTCTGACGATAATTTTGGTTCTTTATATCACCTATAAAATGAAGAAGGTCCTTTTTTTCTAATTCATCTATTCTTTTTTTTATTTTATCACTTATAAAATCAAGTAATAACTCTCGTCCGATAGCAAAAATAACATAATCAGAAACAATGTCAACATCCTCGTTATTATTACGATATTTTATTGTTAACTGATTGTCCGAATATGTTTTGATCGCTGAAATTTGAGCTTGAGTTATATATTGTATTGAATCTTTTGTTTTATCATTTATAACTCTGTCATACAATAATTGCAGGCATTTAGTATGTTCGCCACGATTTAAAATTGTAACATCATTTTTTTTGCTGAGATTTAAAGCATAGTCAAAAGCGGCATCGCCGGCCCCGATAATAGTAATAATTTTATTTTTTGTCTCAAGTAAATCGGCTATTTCATAATAGATTCTGTCTTTAATTTTGTCAGATATTTTAATGTTTTCTATTTGTTTGGGCTGAGTACCTGATGCAACTATGATTGCATTTGATTCTACTTCTTTTGAAGCGGATTGCACTAAAAACGTTTCATTAATATAATCAATCGATTCGACTGCATCATAAATTATATCTATCCCAAATGACTCTAACTGCTCTTTAAACAAAGCAACCAGTTCCCGGCCGGATATCCCCCCCGGGAACCCGGGATAGTTTTCAACTAAATTGGCATTATTTAAAAGTCCGCCGATTTTGTTTTTTTCAAAAACAATCGGGTTTAATCCGCTTCGTTTTAGCTGAATAGCCGCTGAGATTCCGGCGGGTCCGGCACCAATTATAATAACATCATTTGATGACATCATAATTATCCAATTCAGACAGTATTTCGTTTACCAAAACAGGTTT
>JAAERC010000092.1 GCA_024230695.1 Candidatus Zixiibacteriota bacterium | reverse complement strand
ATGCTTCTATCCGTCTATAGTTTGGTTCTTTCATTTCCGAATGCTCCTTCTTTTGCTGTTTTCTTATTATGACAACTATAACATAAACTATTCCAGTTGCCAACATTCCAGAATAAATTAGTATTACCTTTATGTGGTATTCGATGATCGACCACGTTAGCAACCTTTGTAATACCGTTCTTTAAGCATTCAGCACATAGGGGATATTGAGATAAAAAAGATTTCCTGGCTCGCTGCCAGCTGCTCCCGTATAGGTGCTGCCATTCTTTGTTGCGGTTTCTGTGATATTGCTTTTTCTTTAGCTTGGCGCATATATCGCAATAAGTTTGATTGATCGGTATTATAACTTTTCGGCACTTGGCGCATGGCTTTGATTGCTGCATTACATTCTAAATAAAGGCTCTGAAGTTGCCGCTTGCCATATCCTGCCAATAATAAAACTTACTACTGCTACGATAATAATTAATAATATTGTCCACATTGTGTTTGTTCCTTGCTTTATTCGCTGTTCGCAAATTGCGTATAATTTAGCTTATTGTGTTGTATGAATTTTAGCTTATATAGTTTTTTTCTTATTTTTAATATTTTGGCATGATTTTGATAGTTCCGTAAATTGTCATTCCTGTGCCGTAAATTGTCACTTTCTCCTGTAAGCAAGCATTGTGCCATGTTATTAAATGCCTATTATTGCTACATTTATATTTTTTAGTGTTTGGCACGGTGTTTGCTTTATATAAGAGTAACCAAAAACACTAACAAAGGAGCTTAAAATGAAAATCACCGAAATTCTACTCAAGATGTATGAGAAGGGAAAACTAATGGCTGTTCATCCTATCGACCACATGACACCGAAAGAGGTTGCCGAACTTATCAAGATTCAAAAAGAGTTGGGCCGTGATGATTTCCGGATTAAAACAGAAGTTTTTGAAACTGCCTAATTGTCAAAGATCGTATTGATAAAAGCCCCGACACATATTGACAAGTGCCGGGGTTTTTTATGTCAAACTAATTTAACAGTTTAATATTGATAATGTTGATGCATTAACAATACCTTTACGGGTATAAAATTAAACTTAATGTGTGTTTTATACCCGATAGGGTGTTTGAGGCGTTTAATGTGCCTAATTGCCTCTTTTTTGTCCCTATAAGGTGCATAAGGCTGTCTTATGGACTATATGTGGTGCATTCAGTTGTAAAGGATTACTTTACAACCTATTGTTTACATCAGGCACTATCTTTTTCAGCACACCAGGAGCCACATGAATATAATCTTCAATCTTAATATTATGTTTCTCGCAATATGTATTCAAATAAGCGCCGATAGCTTCAAAATCTTCGCTACTAAAGATATTTCCAATCCATAATTGACCATCTTTAAGAAATAGCTGCATAACAAAGTCAACCTTATTATCCAGCTTATCAATTGAAAGTGCATCTGTATCTATAAACTGTAACCACACGTCCTCTTCGATTTTCTTACATTCAGCTATAACTCGATATTTATCGCCTTTTTCGGACGTGTAAGTACCACCAATCTTTTGTATGCCGTTTTTCTCTGTAAGTTCCGGGTATAATTCAGCTAAACATTTATATTTCTCACCAGCATCTACAATTAAAGCAAATCCAAATAGAGTTGTAATCATTGCTATAATACAGATCAGCAACAACGGCAAAATATATCTTTTCCACATAATGCCCCCTATTTCGGATATCCGTCTGACAAGCCGTACTTAATAGCCTGATTACCGTTTACCCAAAATTCTTTCTTAAACACTAAATCCTTCCATTCCTTTTTGGTCAGCTTTGACCGTTTTGCAAGGTATAAGCACATGGTGTCTTGAATGTGTCTTAATACAACCGCTTCATCCTCAATGTCAGCCGGTCTGGATATCTTAAACATGCTAAACGTAATTAGCTCGTGCCACATCAGTTGACAGGCTTCAGAGGCATATCTTTTAGAGCCGTTTACAAAAATCATAAACCCGGCGCTGGCTGCAATACCATAACACCGTGTTTCGATAATCATACCCCTTTGCTTTTGAACATCCATCATGCCGACAATTCTGGCAGCACCAAATAATGATCCACCACCTGAATTGATTTCAATGACACATTTTGTAATTTCTGGATGCCAGGATACATAATTGAAAAACTTTTCAACACGGCCTGCATCAATATTTGTGATGAGTAGCCATGCCGTTTTCCCATCGTCTATTATCCGCATGTCAAAAAAAAGCGGTAAATCCCTACTTGCATTCGGGTCTTTTTCTTTAAGTGCGTTGTCCGGTGGTACGTGGCAGGTTGTGCAATCGGTTCTTTGTGTTTTCGGGCAGATGTTTTTCGGTGTTTCAGATTCGGGTGGTATACCGTTTTCAGCTAAACAAGGCACTATTAAGACTAAAGATAATATGATAGTCAATAATATTCTTTTCATTGTTGTCACCACCCGTCTAATAAGCGTTTTTTACATAATTCGTATAGGGTCTTTAAAAATACCAAACTGTCCAAACTCGCCGGGCCTAACCGCTTTTATTTTTGAATCAATTAGACCGACATGAGCCATCGCCATTTGAGCAAATTCACTGCAAAAAAAGTCGTTTGCGTTTTGGCTTACCCGGCATATCAAATTAAGAAACAAACTACTATAATCGTAGCTTATCCCTTCTTGTTTCAACGCCCATTTCGTAATCGATTCACGGTGCTTGTCGTGCTCTGGTTTAAGCCGTAAAAGATATGCCTTGCCTTTAAAGCCTTTTAATGTATCTGAAAGTGGTACTTTTACCACACCTTTACCAACAGCTTCCATAATCACCCTTCTTTCGTGGGTTTTTTTGTAGTCGATAGGTGCTATTACTAAAGCTGTATGATTACACGGTGCAAACCATCGAATTATAGTGCCTATAATCGTATTAGACTCAAATTCAACAATATCGCCCGATCTCATATCGGCCCGACATGCCTGGTAAATGTATAATCCCATTATGCACTTTCAGCTTCTTTTTTAACTGCACTTCGCCCTGTGATATATCGATATACCGTCAGAACCATAGCACCAAGAGCCATAATATCAGTAATGAGGCCACTAACCATTGCGCCAATGGCAGGGATGTCAACCTGTAATGATTTTGCACTCTCAGGTGACAGAACACCTAAAAGCACCAATAAGCCAACTATCTGAATACCAACAGTTACCCAAAATTCTGTAGTTTTATAGCCTGGTTTTATGTTGTTTCCCATGTTATTTTCTCCTTAAAATGATTTTTCCGAGAGTCGTTCCCCAATCAAAAAGACCTTTGTATTTCTCAAATCTTTTCCACTTTGCCAATACACCATCTGTTATTAACCCCAATACGGTGCTTGCTAAATATATTTCTAAAGGTTCCACTATTCCACCATTTCCACTATTCCAAGCAACTTATCAATCGCTCCAAGCACCAGCCTTTTATCACACACACTCAACGGCAGGTTAATACTTTTAAAATTCTGTAGTGCTTCTGATAATACCACGCTGACAAGTACACCAAAATTGGCAGTTGTATATTTTGACAATGCGGCATATGTAATACCGTCCTCGACAGACTCACGCAATGTTGATAAATGCCGACCGACCGCACCGGCATTTTCAGGATGTTTATCTAAGTGTGCAGCTACGCCCAGCATTAATGTAAATTTTGCGTCTGTTGGGTTTAAGTATTTATAAATGAGAGACGTTTCCTGTTCTTCAATTGTGCAATATGGTTCCGGTGGGTTAAATAGTTTTGGTAGACCTGCACAGCTTGACAATGTAAATAAGCAAATGGTTGACAATAACATGACAAATGTTATAGTGCGTTTTTTAGTTAGCATTATTTCCTCCCTTACCCTTTTAGTTGATAGTGTGCAAAATCAGGAAAATTATCCCAATTACCGCCCCACTCGATTTCTATTTCCATGCCCGCAGCAAGCCCTAAAATGAAATTTCCCAAGTCCTTAAAATCGTCAATCGCCTTCCAGTTAAGCGGACATGGTGTTGCGTCAACAGCTTTGGACGGTGTGCGGTTGTGATATGATTGCGGATATTTCACAGTCGAAAACCCGCCGTTATAAGCCTTGTTTTGTGCAACCCTGCCACGTCTGCCGCAAATTATCTTAATGTCTCTATGATTTATTGCTTCGTTGAATAACCGTATCAAATCAGTATCACAAGTATTGAGTTTGTCTTGTGATTTCATGCTATATACATATTTAAACATTTT
>JAAERC010000091.1 GCA_024230695.1 Candidatus Zixiibacteriota bacterium | reverse complement strand
CCACTCCCTCAATTCAGCAAGCCCTTTTTCGGTGATGGTGTAGACCTTACGGGAAGGATAATTCTCCTGATGATGAACTTCGTTTGTGACCAATTCTTCCCGGTTTAGCTGCATCAATGTCCGATAAATCTGGTTATTGTTCCCGGACCAGTAAATAAATTCCGAATCTGTAAATACTTTTTTCAAGTCGTATCCGGTAAAAGGGTGCCAGCTAAGGAAACCCAATATTGCGTATTTGATGTTCATAAATCCTCCCAAATGTTGTAAATAGTATAAAAAGACAATATGTTAAAAATAACATAATTACATATGCTTGTCAATCGCGAAAATCATTGTGGGAAAATATCAATGCTCTCGATTCGCTGGATTAGCATTTGAGATGAATAGTAATATAGTAAGACAATACAATATGCACTAATTGTTCATCATGAAATAAAACGATTAATTATTTTGATAATATTGATAACAATGAGAAGAAATTCGGTGAAGATGAAAAAAGGTTGAAAAACCCGTTAGCAACATGGACGTATTTGGTAAACGATGGTCCCTTTGATAATCTTGTTGAACTGCGATCGATCGTATCAAAGATTTTGCGGAGGACAAAGTCATAGTAGAATGTTAAGGAATGGCTGATATTTGAAAATGTCAGCCAGATTTGGTATGTTCTACACACGGTCTGT
>JAAERC010000090.1 GCA_024230695.1 Candidatus Zixiibacteriota bacterium | reverse complement strand
TTTGATATTAATATTAAGCAGGATTTAATTTCCAAGGGGCATAATATTAAAGAAAGAAGTCAATATTCTGAATTGATGATAATTTCTATTAACGAAAATAGAATGATTTCAGGAGCCGCCGATCCAAGGCGCAATGGTTCCGTATCAGGATATTAATTTAATCAAATTTATTTATTCAATTGGGGATGCATATTGAGCAGTCTTACTACTTCGGCTGATTGCAATACATCCATTTATTGCCGCCCCGGAACCCAATAAAAATGTAGCGATATAAATCACCCATCCAATAACGGGAAGTTCAAAAAGTACCGTTAGAATTATAAGACCAACTATTAGCTCGATCCCGATTGGTAATTTTGTCCCTTTGTTCATCAGGCCAAAGAGATACCGCGCCAGAGTGATACTTACATAAATTTTTCCAATATAAAATAAGATCAAACCTAGAGTCAACATCATTATTGAAACAGGAATACCAATTATCAACACAGCCGGAATTATCCATCCTAAAGTCAACCCAAGAAATGACAGACAACCGATTGCGAAAGTATGCCAGAAATTTGTTTCAAGTTGTTCCACTGATCTATTAATATGGTTTTTGAAAAGCAAGATTAATACAAATCCGGTCAGAAGGGCCGCCAGGAATAAAATGAAATTGCCGAGAAAAGAACTCTCATCAGTTAATTTTATGTCATCATCAGTTTCGGTCCCTGCCTTATTCCAGATGATTTCATCTTCTATTATTACACCCTCTTCAATAATTGCTTCATTGGCTGAAGTATAGCTTAACTCTCCGGTGATAGTCGCAGGAGATATAATAATAAGTTGATCTGTTTCGATAGAAATGTCACCATCGATCCTGCCCGAAATAACTGTTTTTTCACTTTCGCCATTAACGTTTCCAAGAATAGTCCCGTCGATCTTAATATTTTCACCGAAGTAGGTGAAGTCTTTGGATATATATGTTTTTGAGCCAAGCTTCATATCATTTGCAAAGGCCATTAAATTACCCTTTACAGGACCATTGAGGCGAATTTTATAGGCGAATAGCCGGGCGGTTCGATCAATTTTACCAATAAAATCAATGTTATAGGCAAAAATATTGGCATTTCCCTCAATATTTCCATTTGCCGAGAGATCATAACAAAACGCGGTTAAATCCCCCGTTATTGTTCCTCGAACCTCAGAGTAATTTCCAAACATGTAAAGATCATCATCAATGACTTCATCTCTGGAAATTGATATATCATCTCCATTTAGAATTTCTGTGGCCCAAATGGTCTCTGGTGAATACCAGCAAACGGCTATTAAGAAGCAACTTAATAATATTGTATTTATTTTGTTTTTATTCATAACTATCACCCTTATTTTATATATACGGCAAGTCAGCTATGAGAGTTGCCGTATATATTAAAATCGGTTTTTATTTATTTTCCTTGATAGTATGTAAAAATTCAAAATATTCTGCAATAAAAATCAATCAGAAATATTATATTCTCAATTATATTAATCCTAATGAAATAAATTCGGTTTAATCTATTAAACCACAATTAATAAAGCCAATAATCTGCCGATAATCATAGGGATGAGGTATAACCTCTATTAGGACAATATGAAGATATTTCAAGACAAAGGCAGAACGATGCTGCCCCGGGTGGATTCCATATTACTGCTTTCGCGGTCGTTGATCGTGTTTGCCGTAGGTGCGTTATTATGGCAGAATGAGCTGGCCCAACAAGGGAAAGTATTGCTATTGATCCTTACCGGGACATTTCTATTTTCGCTTATTCTCTTTTCAATATTGATCAGGCAGGGGAAGTATAATCTTAAAAAGGCATATCTTGTAATTATACTATATGAACTGGTTTATATCCCGGTAATCATTTATTACTCTGGCGGGTTTGAGTCTAATTATTATCTATTCTTTTGCCTAACGGCGATATTCAGCGCATATATGTTGACCTTTCCAATTTCGCTAACATTGACCGGGCTTATCTCGGCCATATATATATTTCTTGTTTACAAGAATATTCAGGTCGATACGGCTATTCATGCCTTAATTAGAATTGGTTTTATTTGGTTTGTTTCACTCGCAGTTTCATATGTCTTTAATTATATTAGACGTTCAGAAGAACGGTTATTGAAACTGTTTGATACTCTTAATCTGAGGACTTCGGAATTAGAAAGATCGCAGGCTCATCTGGAATTAATTTATGAAAATACTAGAGTTTTGGCCGGAATCCTTGATGTTGATGAGGTCATTGCTGAGGTTATGAGAATTACCGGTGAATTGATGAGTTATCCAACCAGCGGAATCCTTTTAAAAGGACCTGGTGGAAATTACATTTATCGCGGACGAAATATTGATGGTAAAACGAATTTTCATCTTAAGGCGGCCGATTCGGAGGCAAATACGCTTATACTAAGAGTTGCCAAACAGGCCGAACCGATAACTGTTAAAGATATTGGCGGTCGAACTGACTATCAGCCGCAAAGAACCAATAGTCGGTCGGTGATGATTGTTCCAATGGTGGCACATGGAAAAACGATTGGTATCTTAACGGCTGAATCATCAAAACTGGGTGCCTTTAGTGAAAAAGATGAGAAAATGTTAATAGTTGTGGCTCGTGCCGCCGGTATGTCATTGGAAAATGCGATGCTTCATCACAAGATGGAAGAATTGACTATCACAGATGAATTAACCGGTATGTATAATTATCGCTATTTTGCAGATAAGCTCAAAGAAGAGCAGAGACGTGCCGCAAGGTACGATTTGCCTTTATCCTTAATAATGTTGGATATTGACTGGTTCAAAAAATTTAATGATACTTATGGTCATGAAGTTGGTAATATAGTTCTAAAAGGAATAACCGGTGTTGTCAGAAAATGTATTCGTGATGTTGATATTTTATGTCGTTATGGTGGTGAAGAGTTTGTTGTTATTCTACCACAAACACCGCAGATCGAGGTTACGCAGATCGGTGAACGAATCCGTCAACAGATCTATGAAAGTAGTTTTGGTGGTGGCGCAGATATTCCTGAACTTAAAGTCACTGTTTCAGTTGGAATATCATCGTTCCCTGAAAATGGAAAACCGTATGAAGAACTGCTATCGGTTACAGATACTGCCTTATATAGAGCCAAAGGTAGCGGAAAAAATAAGGTGTGTGTGATTTAATATGCTTGATAAAATTGGACAACTATTTATAACAGGTTTTGATACGCCTGAACCATCTGATGAATTTCTGAAATTTTACTCATCGGAAAATGTTGGTGGAGTGATACTGTTTGAAAATAATTGTACCCCGCATCATCTAGCCGAGAACTCAATAAAAAGTATTGTTGATGTCTCATCAGACATTGCTCCTCTTATTGGTGTTGATCAGGAAGGCGGACGGGTCTGTAGATTTAGGGGCGCTCCTGCTGAATATGGTCCGGCATCAGATTATGGGGAAGAAATGGATCTGGACTTGTTTAAAGAACAGTTTTCAAGATCCGCTTATTATATTCATT
>JAAERC010000089.1 GCA_024230695.1 Candidatus Zixiibacteriota bacterium | reverse complement strand
TGGCGCCGATCCGAATGTTGTTTGCTTGGCGTTGGACAGAGCCACCTCATTGATGGCTGAATATGCTGGTGGTGAGGTTCTTTCGGGGATAGTAGATTGCTATCCAAACAAGATCGAACCAGCAAAATTGATGCTTCGACCGGAGCGAGTTAATGCCTTGATGGGGACTAAGATATCAAAAGAGCGAATAATTAAGATATTAGAAGGTATTGAGTACGGGGTTGTAGATAAAGGAACTCTTGAAGTAATGGTGCCGACCTTTACGGCTGATATTACTCGGGAAGTTGATCTGATAGAAGAAGTGATTCGTGTTGAAGGGTTTGATTCTGTCCCTGATTCAATTCATAATTCAGGCCCACTTTTTACCCCCCCGCATGCTGATGATAATTTTTATGATTCCAGTCGGATAGCTTTGACATCGCTTGGGTTTGACGAGATGTATAGCCCCGGTTTGGCTGATACAAAATTATTATCTAAGGTTTCGGGAGATGAACCGCAATTGAAAGTTCTTAATCCGATTGCCGATGATCTGACCGTTATGCAAAACAGTCTTTTTTATTCATTGCTTAAAGCGGTTTCTCATAATGTTTCGCACCGAAATATGAATTTACAGCTTTTTGATATGGGTCGTATTTATTTGCCCGGGAAACCTCCTCATGAAGAAGAGAAAATTGGTATAACAATTACTGGCAAAGCAGAAGACCATTGGTATGATAAAGGTCGTAGTTTTGATTTTTATGATCTTAAAGGTGCGATTGATTCCTTTTTGAGATTAAGCCATATTTCAGCGATTGAATATGTTTTGACAAAACATTTTACTCTTAACGAGTCATGTTCATTTGAGTTGAGGTTAAATAATAAAATTATCGGTTATGCCGGACAGATCAAGCAGAAAATCGCAAAACAATTTGATATTAAACAGAGTGTTTATGTGGGTTTTCTTGATTTCAGGTTGCTTCTTGAAAATATTCAACAGGATTCGACATATAAGTCATTACCCCGTTTTCCGGCGGCCCCAAGAGATTTGGCGGTTGTTGTTGATGAATCGGTAGAAGTTGGTTCTCTTTTGGAGGAAATCAAACAATCCGGCGGGTCATTATTGGAAAAAGTTGAGCTATTTGATCTTTTTATTGGTCAGCAGGTTGGTGATGGAAAGAAATCCATTGCCTTTTCAATGATATACCGTTCACGGGAAAAGAGCCTGGAAAGTAATGAAGTCAGCAAACTTCATAAAAAAATTGCTGATAATCTAAATAAGAAATTTAAAGCACAAATTCGCGAGGCCTGATATGTCGGATAGTATGAAATTGCTGGAAGAGAAGATAGGCAAGGCGATTGAGCTGGTTGATAAATTATCTTCCGAGAATGATAGCTTCATGACTGAAAATGAACAGCTTAAAGCCGAACTGGCAAAACTTCGGACAGAGATGAATGAGACAGAGCAAAAAGACAAAGTGAAATCAGAAAAAGTGAAGACAAAATTGAACAGTCTTTTGCTAAAACTTGAAAATTTGGAACAATTATAAATTATTATTTGCTTGACTTTTAAAGCTGAGGTAACGTATTCTTTTGTAAAGAAGATACAGAAGACAAGTTAGATTATTAAATTAAGGACATTGGTTAGAAAAAATGCCCGATATTTCTGATAAAGACCAGGTGGCCAAGGTAGTAATTTTTGGCGAAGAATATTCTGTTAGAAGCACTGATGATACTGAATATGTCTTAAGTGTGGCCGAATATGTTGATAAAAAAATGCGCGATATTGCGGCGAGGAATAAAAGTATGTCGCCAAATAAAATAGCCATTTTGACCGCCCTAAACCTTGCTGGAGAGCTGTTTGATATAAAAAGAAAAAGCGGTGATGATCTTTCAGAAGTTGATTCCAGGGCACAAAATATCCTTGATATGCTTGATAAGAAGCTATCTATTGATTAGACTGGCCAATTATTCTTGCTGATCCCATTCTAACTCACTTCAATCTTCTATTTTGACATAAACTTTTTATAGATTTTCCCTCGCAATTTATGGGGGAAAGGAGGACCTATGGACGGAACTCTTATTACTGTTCTTGCTTCAATTATTGCCGCGGTAGTTGGATTTATTGCCGCCTGGATTATTTTGCAACGAGTTGGTGATAGTAAAATTGCCAACGCAGATCAAAATGCCAAAAAAATAGTTCTTGAATCAAAAAAAGAAGCTGAGATCATAAAAAAAGAAGCCGCTCTGGAAGCCAAAGAAGTTCATTATAAGGCAAAATCTAATTTTGAACGTGAACAACAAACAAAAAGAAATGAAATCCAGAAGATAGAAAGACGATTATCTGACAAGGAATCAAATCTCGAAAAGAAACTTGATTTGCTCGG
>JAAERC010000088.1 GCA_024230695.1 Candidatus Zixiibacteriota bacterium | reverse complement strand
TTGTTTGATCGAATCCGGGCCAATATCAAGTCCTTTGAGTCCATCAGGAATATTATCAGCCGGGACAGTAGTTACTTTTGCCGATTCTGAAACATCATCGGCGGCCAGACAATCGGATGGTAATAAAAATTTAACGCCTTTTGAATTTGCCTTGGCCAGAGTTTCACGAGCCAGAGCAACTCGATCTTCTTCAAGCAATGAATCGCCGATGTTTTTCCCCATTGCTTTTAAAAAAGTAAATATCATTCCACCGCCGATTAATATGGCATCAACTTTGTCTAAAAGCTTTTCGATAACATCAATTTTACCCGAAATCTTGGCACCACCTAACACGGCCACAAACGGTCTTTTGGGATCGGCCAGTGCAGAATCAAGATATTCAATCTCTTTTTTCATTAAATATCCACCGGCGCAAATCTTAATAAATTTGGTCACTCCCTCAGTTGAGGCATGCGCCCGATGTGCGGTTCCAAAAGCATCGTTGACATAAAGTTCACCATGTTTGGCAAGCTGTTCGGCAAACGACGGATCATTGTCAGTTTCTTCTTTGTGGTACCGAAGGTTTTCTAAAAGCAGAACTTCGCCATCCATAAGTGATTGGGACATTTT